>CAKSRS010000023.1 GCA_934487205.1 uncultured Clostridia bacterium | reverse complement strand
GATTTCATCTTGCGCGCGATGCGGGATTTGACAATATCAATCTTGATTTAATGCTTGCAATACCGCAGCAGACGAAGGCAAGTCTTGCTGAAAATATACGGATTGCGGCGGATTTGTCGCCCGAACATATTTCCTGTTACAGCCTGATTTTGGAGGAGGGTACGCCGCTGTATGATGAATATATGCGCGGTGAGCTTGCGCTGCCCGATGATGACGCTCAGGCGGATATGTATTTTTACGCCGCGGACGAACTTAAAAAATACGGTTACAACCGCTATGAAATATCAAATTTCGCTTTGCCCGGAAGGGAGTCGCGGCATAACAAAAAATACTGGCAATGCCGCGAATACATCGGTGTGGGTTTGTCGGCACATTCTTACGTCGGCGGCGCAAGATACGCAAATACCGATAATTTTTCTTCTTATATAAAAGGACGATTTTCGGACGGTGAAAAAAATGTGCTGACGCTCAGTGATAAAATGTCGGAATTTATGTTCATGGGGCTGCGCATGACGGAAGGTATCGCAGTTTCCGAATTTTCGGAACGGTTCGGCAAAAATATTCGGGACGTTTTTGAAAAGCCGTTATTAAAATTCATAAAAACGGGCATGCTTATAGAGAAAAACGGTCGGATTTTCCTTGCCGACAAGGCGGTGGAAGTGTCAAATCAGGTGATGTGTGAATTTATTTTATAAAAATTGTTAAAATTTCGTTAAAACCCCTTGACAAATAAGGAAAATAGATGTATATTTATACTGTTAGCACTCGAAGGTGTTGAGTGCTAACAGTATTTTGACTTTTTAAGGGAGGAGCGGACAGTGGAATTAAATGACAGAAAACAGAAAATTCTGCAAGCTGTAATTGATGAATATATCGATACGGCGGAGCCTGTCGGCTCCCGTGCCATTTCTAAAAAAAACGAGCTTGGGTTATCAAGCGCGACAATCCGCAACGAAATGGCGGATTTGGAGGAAATGGGATACTTAATCCAGCCGCACACATCTGCGGGACGGATACCGTCCGACGTTGGTTATCGCTTTTATGTCAATTCGCTGATGCGCCGTTATCAAATGAGCGTTGAGGCGGTGGAAAAATTGCAGTCGATTTTGACGGAGCGTGTAAGCCAGCTGGAGATGGTGATTAAAAAGGCGAGCCTGATTGCATCAACGCTTACCGAATACACAACGGTGGTTACATCACCGAAACTTAACAGCGCGGTTATCAAGAAAATCGAACTTGTAAATTTGGGTCTCGGTAACGCCATGATTGTGGTTATAACGAGAACCGGAATGATTAAAAATCAGACGGTTGCGATTGATATTGATGATGACACCGCGTCAAAGCTGACGGAAATATTAAGCAGCAGAATTTCGGGGCTGACGGCGGAAGAACTAACGCTTGACAAAATCAAGGCAATCGGCGATGAAGTTGAAGGAACGGTTGATACAAAAACTCTTATCAATATTTTGAATTTTGTGTATGAAGCAATTGATTCGCTTGACCAAACCGAGGTCTATGTTAACAATGCAAAATCAATATTGTCATATCCGGAGTTTTCCGATGTGAATAAGGCAAAGGAGATGCTTACATTCCTTGAAAATAAGGATAATCTCGTAAAGCTGATAGGTAGTCCGAAGGACGATGTTGATGTGAAAATCGGTGCGGAAAATGAGTTTACCGAACTGGTAAATTCCAGCCTTGTTGCCGTTAATTATAAAATAGGTGATAAGGTTGTCGGCAGGATAGGCGTTATCGGTCCGAAGCGTATGGATTACGCGAAGGTAATCGCAAGCCTTGACTGCATATCAAATCATGTTGATAAGATACTTGATCAGCTTTATAATTCAGAAGGAGAGGGATAGAAATTGGCAGAAGAAAAGAAAAATACGGAAACCGAAGAAACCGCAAAGGTGAATGAAACCGAGGAAGTTGCGGCGGAAACGGCAGAAGAAGAAAAGGATAAAACCGAGGAGCTTTCCGAAAAATTAAAGGAAAGCGAGGACAAATACTTAAGACTGTATGCGGAATTTGACAATTATAAAAAGCGCACGCAAAAGGAAAAGGACGCGCGTTACGCGGACGCGGTAATTGATACCGCGGCGGAGCTTTTGCCGGTGCTTGATAATTTGGAAAGGGCGCTTGCGGTTGAGGTTACGTCGGAAGATGCAAAAAGTCTTAAAAGCGGCGTAGAAATGGTAGAAAAGCAAATGATTGACTCACTCGGCAAGCTGAAAATTTCGGCAATTAAGGCAGTGGGTGAAGAATTTGACCCCAATCTGCATAACGCGGTTATGCATGTGGACGACGACGCGATAACGGAAAATACCGTAGTCGAGGAGTTCATGAAGGGGTATGTGTATGATGACAACAGAGTAGTAAGACACTCAATGGTAAAAGTTGCAAATTAAGACCTTATAAGGTTAGTAATACAGGAGGAATTTATCATGGGAAAAATTATAGGTATTGACTTAGGAACAACAAATTCATGTGTAGCGGTTATAGAAGGCGGAAATCCGACGGTTATCGCCAATTCGGAAGGTGCAAGAACAACGCCGTCTGTAGTAGCTTTTCAGAAGAACGGCGAAAGAATTGTCGGTCAGGTAGCAAAGCGTCAGGCGGTTACCAATGCGGACAGAACCATCATGTCAATCAAGCGTGAAATGGGTACGACGCACACCGTTACAATCGACGGTAAGGCTTACACACCGCAGGAAATTTCGGCAATGATTCTTACAAAGCTAAAACAGGACGCGGAAAGCTATCTCGGCGAGCCTGTAACAGAGGCGGTTATCACGGTTCCGGCATACTTCAGCGATTCGCAGCGTCAGGCAACAAAGGACGCGGGTAAAATAGCAGGCTTGGACGTTAAAAGAATTATCAACGAGCCGACGGCGGCGGCACTTGCTTACGGCATGAACGATACAGATCAAAAGGTTATGGTATATGATCTGGGCGGCGGTACATTCGATGTATCTATCCTGGAAATCGGCGACGGCGTATTTGAAGTTCTTTCAACAAACGGCGATACCCGTTTGGGCGGCGATGATTTCGACCAGAGAATTATCGATTATCTTGTAGACGAATTTAAAAAGGAAACAGGCGTTGACCTGACAGGCGATAAAATGGCTATGCAGCGTCTTAAAGAGGCTGCAGAAAAGTCAAAGATTGAATTGTCCGGCATGACAACATCAAATATCAACCTTCCGTTCATCACGGCGGACGCGACAGGCCCAAAACACCTGGATATTACGCTGACAAAGGCTAAATTTGATGAATTGACGGCGGATTTGGTTCAAAAGACGCTGGTTTGCATCAGAAATGCAATGAACGATGCAGGCCTGTCAAAGAATGAAATCAATAAGGTTCTGCTTGTCGGCGGTTCGTCAAGAATACCGGCTGTACAAGAGGCTGTTAAAAATGAAATGGGTCAGGAACCGACAAAGGGCATCAATCCTGATGAATGTGTTGCTATCGGTGCAGCTGTTCAGGCGGGCGTTCTGTCGGGCGATGTAAAAGATTTGCTCTTGCTTGATGTAACACCGTTGTCACTCGGTATCGAGACTATGGGCGGCGTATTTACAAGACTTATTGACAGAAACACAACTATCCCGACCAAGAAATCGCAGATATTCTCGACAGCGGCAGACGGTCAGACTTCGGTTGAGGTTCACGTTCTGCAGGGCGAGCGCGATATGGCACAGTATAACAAGACTTTGGGACGTTTCAGTCTGACGGGAATTGCTCCGGCTCCGAGAGGTGTGCCGCAGATTGAGGTTACTTTCGATATCGACGCAAACGGTATCGTAAAGGTTTCGGCAAAGGATATGGGCACAGGCAACGAGCAGAAGATTACGATTACGGCGTCATCAAATCTGTCGGAAGAAGATATCGATAAGGCTGTTAAAGAGGCTGAAAAGTACGCTGAAGAAGATAAAAAGAGAAAAGAAGAAGTAGAAACAAGAAACAATGCCGAAAGCATGGTTTATCAATGTGAAAAGACTTTGGGCGAAATCGGCGATAAGATTGATGCTGCCGACAAGAGCGATATTGAGGCTGAAATCAACAAGGTTAAGGAAACTTTGAAGGGAACGGATGCAGACGCAATTAAAGCGGCGACTGATGAATTGCAACAGAAGTTCTATAAAGTTTCGGAGAAAATGTATCAGCATGCAAATCCGCAGGGCGCACAGGGCGGCGCGGGATTTAACCCGAACGATGCACAGGCAAACGGCGGCGCACAGCAGCCGGGCGGCGACAACGTATATGAGGCTGATTACAGAGAAGTTGATAATGACAACAACAAATAAAAGTCAGTTGACAATGGGGCGGCGTCGGTCGCCCTTTTGTCGGTATTTTTATGAGGTGAAATATTGTGGCAGATAAAAGAGATTATTATGAGGTTTTGGGCGTGCCGAAAAGCGCGTCCGCTGATGAAATAAAAAAAGCATACCGCAAGGAAGCAAAAAAATATCATCCCGATTTGCACCCCGGCGATAAAGAGGCGGAGGCAAAATTTAAAGAGGTTAACGAGGCGTACGAGGTGCTGTCCGACAATGACAAAAAAGCGCGCTACGACCAATTCGGTCATGCCGGAGTCGACCCGAACTACGGCGGAGGTGCAGGTGGAGGAAATCCATTCGGCGGTGGTGGATTTGGCGATTTTGGTGACATATTTTCCGACATTTTCGGCGGCGGATTCGGATTCGGCGGCGGCAGCAGTACGAGAAGAAACGGTCCGCGCCGCGGTGCGGATATCCGCCAGGTTGTTGAGCTTACTTTTGAGGAGGCGGCATTCGGCTGTAAAAAGAAACTGACGCTCGATAAGCAGGAAGAATGCAGTCATTGTCACGGCAGCGGCGCAAAACCGGGAACGAGCCCTGTTACGTGTCAGCGTTGCGGCGGCAGCGGCCAGGTTACCACGCAGACAAGAACGCCGCTCGGATATATGCGCAACATTTCGCCTTGCCCGGAGTGTCACGGCGAAGGTAAAATCATCAAAGAGCCGTGCAGTTTCTGCCGCGGAACCGGCAGAGTACGCTGTCAGAAAACGATAGAGGTTGATATTCCGCACGGAATTAATGACGGTCAGACAATGCAAATCAGCGGTGCCGGCGAACCGGGCACAAAGGGCGGCCCTTCGGGCGATTTGCTGATTACGATACGCATTAAAAAGCACAATATATTCAGGCGTGAAGAATTTGATGTGTATATTTCAATGCCTATAACGTTTGCTCAGGCGGCGCTCGGCGCAAGCATTAAGGTTCCGACCATAAACGGTTTGGTCGAATACGATATTCCGGCGGAAACGCAGACGGGGAGCGTGTTCAGACTGCGCGGACAGGGAATACCGTATATCCGCGGCAAGGGTAAGGGCGACCAGTATGTGAAGGTTGAGGTGGAAACACCGAAAAATCTTACACAGCGCCAAAAAGAGCTGCTGCGCGAATTTGACGGAACCGTTGAGGAGAAAAATTATAAAAAGCGCAAAGGATTTTTGGATACAATGAAGGATATTTTTAAATAGAAAAATGAGTTCGGTATTATAGCTCATTCTTTTGCGACAAAAACGAAAAACGCACCCGACAAATAGTACGGGTGCGTTTTCTTTATGTGTTGCTCAAGGGCAAATGAAAGCGGATTTAAATCTGAATTTATGAAATAGCGCCATTTTTAACATAGTGTCCCCTTGAATGTTTTGTTGTTTTTAAATAACTCCGTTGATAAAAACGGTTTTATTTAATATAGAATACAAAATGTATTTCCTTTTCGTCAAGTCTGTATTTTTCCATGAGCTCCGGTCCGCATGAACCTGTTCCCAAACCTGAATTTTTATAATCAATTCTGATATTTGTGGCATTATCCTTTATAAGCTCGTCCCAATGCATAGCCTTTGTCAGCATGTCGCTTGTATAGCGCGAAACATTAATATCAAAAGTTTTTTCTGCCGCAAATGTGAGTCCGTCCTTCATCTCAAGTGTCTTTACCGCTGTATGATTTCCGTGTTCCTGCGGCATTATATACGGAACATATTCTCTGTCCGCGTCGCTTTCATACATATCGATCATCGACGCGCGGTGCATGTCGCAATAACTTTCAAGTTCGCCCATGCCGAAATACTTAAATGCGGAATTTTCATACGGAGTTTTAAACTCAAATCCTAGCCGCGGCAGCCATACGCAGTTTTCCTTCACGCTGCCGTTTAATTCAACTTTGACTTCGCCGTTTTCATTAACTGTGTACTTCACGGTGTAGTGCAGATACGGCGAACGCGATACGCCCGCGAGCGCGCCCGTTACCGTGACGGTATTTCCGCATAAGGTGCAGTTATAAATCATTTCAAAAGTAACATTAATGTTTTCGCCTTCCCAGTTGTTGTCAAAACGTCCCCATTTCAATTTTATGTTGCGGTCATTGTCGGTCGGTGCACGCCATGCCGTAAGCTTTACGGGCGCCAAAAGCTGCTCCTTGCCGTTTTTGACCATGCTTACAAATGTGCCCATATCTTTCGAGAAAATATACTTAAATCCGTCGCCGTCAAATGTGATAAAATGAGCGTCCTCTGCGGTATTTGCCGCGCCGCCCTCGGTCGGGATATAGTTCTTTTCGGCAATTGTAAGCTGTTTTTTTGCAACTTCTTCGCCGTTTTTATCATACAGATAGCAGTTTACATATGCACCGAGTACATAGTCGCACGGCTGATTTATCTTAATTCGGGTCGTCTGTTTAGGCTCTACGTCGAGCGTGAGTTCTTTTTCTTCCAAAAGATTTCCGTCGGTTTTTATTTGATATTTAAATGTGTATTCCGACAGATTTGTGAAGTCGTAACGGTTTAATACTTCGATTTCGTCGCTCACCAAACGGCAGTCCATGTACTGGTAGGCCGTCTTAACTTCATAAGAACCCGCCTTCAAACTTCTGTCATAGAACACCATGCCGTCACAGCAGAAGTTGCCGTCGTGCGTAGCTTCACCCTCAAAATCGCCGCCGTATTTCGGCACGCCGTCAACGATAACCGTGTGATCTGCCCACTCCCACACGCAGCCGCCGATAAGCTCATGATGCTTGTATATTAAATCCCAGTAATCGCAAACATCGCCCGGTCCGTTGCCCATAGCGTGCGAATACTCGCACAGGAAGAACGGCATATCAAATTCGGGACTTGCAATTATGTCTTTCATCTCCCTGATTGACGGGTACATTCTTGAATACAAATCCATATGCTTGCCGTATGGCTTAACATTAACGGTATAATTTCGATAATCGGTAGACATTCGGCTCGCGTCCTCGCAGTGAATAAGGCGGCGAGGGTCCTGAGATTTTACCCATTTCATCATATCGTGCGTGTTTTCGCCGTAACCGCTCTCGTTGCCCGACGACCACGCAAAAATACATGTGTGATTTTTGTCGCGGTTGTAGGTTCTTTTAATTCTGTCCATCAGCGCGTCCTTCCATGCGGGACTGCTGCACGGCCACACATCGGGATTGGACGGACAGTCAAATCCGGTGCCGTTTGCGACTCTGTTAAGAAAACCGTGCGTTTCAAAATCATTTTCCAGCATTACGTAAAAACCAAGTTCGTCACACATTTCCACAAATTTTGGCGACGGCGGGTAGTGCGATGTACGGATTGTATTGATGTTCAGCTTTTTCATGAGGAGCAAATCTCTTTTTATGTCCTCGTCCGACATCGTCCAACCCTTGTATGCGTCGGTGTCGTGATGATTTACGCCTTTCAGCTTGACCTCAACGCCGTTTACCAAAAACTCATGCATTTTTCCGATTTTATATGTAACAAATCCGATTTTCTGTGAGATTACTTCATCTTTGTATGTAAAAATGAGTTCATACAGATACGGTTTTTCCGCATTCCATAAAACCGGATTTTCTACGATAAATTCAGCGGTATTTTCTGCGTGATTTTCCGATAAAAGGTTACCTTCCGCGTCGAGCAGCTTTATATCCGCGCTGCCTTCAAAATCCACAGCGATTTTATCGCCGTCGGTGACGATGTTAATATCGCCGATGTGACCTTTCGGTCTTGACAAAAGATATACATCGCGGAAAATTCCGTTAAAACGGAGAAAATCCTGGTCTTCAAGATAGCTTCCGCTGCACCATTTTCTGACAAATGCGGTAACGGTGTTTTCGCCTTTTTTGACGAAATCCGTGATGTCAAATTCCGCCTGAAGGTGTGAGCCCTGCGAATAGCCGACATATTTGCCGTTAATATAAAGTTCAAGGCATGACGAAACGCCCTCAAAAACGATATATGTGTTTCTGTCGGTATCGCCGATTTCAAATGTGCGCTCATAAATTCCCATCGGATTTTCCGTCGGCACGTGCGGCGGATTTACGGGGTACGGGTAGGCAACATTGGCGTAATTGGGGTGACCGTAACCGACAAGCTGCCAGCATGACGGAACCGTGATTTTCCCCCACGGCTTTTCAATGTAATCTGCCTCAAAATCTCTTTCGTAATACTTAAAATTCCACTCGCCGTTTAAAAGGGTATATCCGCCGTCGCTGCGGGGGATATAGTAGCTTCTCTGCGGCATGCGGTTTTCCGCAAAAAACTTTAAATTTTCATACTTTCTCATAACTTTCTCCAATTCTGCCGATAAGTGCGGCATGTAAAAATTTTCATGTTAATTTTATCATAACAATAAGTCAAAATCAAGTTTATTTTTATAAATAATTATATTGTTTTCTTTTTGCAAAAATAAACACAGCCGAAATTATAAATGCAAAAACTTCGGCAACAGTAATCGCCCACCAAATTCCGTCAATATCAAAGAAACTCGGCAAAATTATAACTGACGCTGTCTGAAACAGAAGGGTACGCAGAAATGATATAAGCGCCGAAATTCCGCCGTTGTTGAGCGCCGTAAAAAAGCTCGACGCAAAAATATTAAATCCGGACAGGATAAACGAAAATGCAAACAAGCGAAATGCATGGCATGTGAGCTCAAAAAGTTCAGCATTATAGCCGACAAATATGAATGCCAGAGGCTTTGCAAGTGCTAAGGCAAGCACCGTCAGAATTACGCCGACTGTTCCCATAAAAACCGTGCCTTTGCGCAGCAGATTTTTCAGTTCATCATGATTACCCGCACCGTAGTGATAGCTGATAATCGGTGCGCCGCCTATTGCGTAGCCGATGTAAATCGCGATAAAGATAAACTGTACATACATCAGCACGCCGTATGCCGATACACCCATTTTGCCAACGTATTCCATAAGTCGGAAGTTGTAGAGCATGCTTACAAAAGAGCTTGAAATATTCGTCATCAATTCCGATGAACCGTTTGCGCACGCCTTAATAAGAGGTTTTGCCTCAAGACGTGTTTTTGTCAGCCGCAGCGGACTTCCGTTCGGACGCAGGAAATAAATAAGCGGAATTATTCCGCCGACGCATTGCCCTATTCCCGTCGCAAGAGCCGCACCCGCAAGCCCCCAGCGGAATACCATCATAAAAAGTGCGTCTAATGCGGCGTTTGTCAGTCCCGCAGCAACCGTTATAAGAAGTCCGAGTTTCGGACGTTCCGCTGCCGCAAGGAAACTCTGAAAAACATTTTGCAGCATAAATGCCGTGGAAAATCCTATTACAATACTGCCGTAAAGCACGCAGTCATCAATCATATCTTCGCTTGCACCCAAAAAATATGACACAGGCCTGATAAACGCTATTCCGATAACAGTCATCAGTACGCCCAAAATAAGCGTAAAGTATATCATCATGGTAAAATATCGGTTCGCACGGTCGGTGTTTCTGCTGCCCATTTCCTTTGCCGCAAGCGCGCTCCCGCCTGTTCCGACCATAAATCCCATTCCGCTGAGAACCATTATAAACGGCATTACCAAATTTAGTGATGCAAACGCTGTTTCGCCTACAATATTTGAAACAAAAAGTCCGTCCACAACACCGTAAATTGATGTGAAAACCATCATAATAATTGATGGAAAAACAAAACGCAGAAGTTTTCCGTACGTAAAATGTTCCGAAAGACTAATTCTCATTTTCTATCTCCTTTAACATATAGTGCATCTTACAATTGTAACACATATATTGCATAAAATCAACACTTTAAAAATTACAAATTCTTTTCAAAAATACGGTAAATACTGCGGTTTCATATATGGAAAAGCCACCCGTTTTTTTGCGCAGGTGGCTCGTTATTATATATCCAGATTTGAAACATATTTTGCGTGCTTTTCGATAAATTCACGGCGCGGCTCGACCTTATCGCCCATAAGAACGGTAAATACCTGGTCGGCAGCAATTGCGTCCTCCAAATCTACGCGCAGCATTGTTCTTGTTTCGGGGTTCATGGTTGTTTCCCAAAGTTCCGGCGGGTCCATCTCACCGAGACCTTTGTATCGCTGAACCTTTGCGCCGCTACCCATTTCGGCGAGCAATGCATTGCGTTCATCTTCGGTATATGCGAATTTTTCCACAAGGTTATTGTTTTTACCCTTGAATACCTTATAGAGCGGCGGCTGTGCAAGATACACGTTTCCGTTTTCAATCAACGGACGCATATATCTGAAAAAGAATGTCAAAAGCAATGTTCTGATGTGAGAACCGTCGACATCGGCATCGGCCATGATTATAATTTTGCCGTATTTCAGCTTGGAAATATCAAATTCTTCGCCTATACCCGCACCAAGTGCTTGAATAATAGGCAACAACTTTTCGTTGGAATAAACCTTATCAATACGCGATTTTTCAACGTTAAGCATTTTTCCCCAAAGAGGCAGAATTGCCTGGAAACGTCTGTTTCTGCCTTGCTTTGCCGAACCGCCCGCGGAGTCACCCTCGACGATGTAGATTTCGGCATAGTCCGCGCCTTCATCGGTACACTTTGCAAGCTTGCCCAAAAGGGACGCATTGTTAGCCTGTGCATTTTTGCGTGTAGCTTCGCGCGCTTTGCGTGCGGCTTCTCTTGCGCGGCTGGCTGTCAGAGTCTTTTCTATTATAGTCTTTGCAATACGCGGATTTTCTTCCAAAAATGCCGCAAGTTTGTCGTTGAGCGCATTTTCCACAAGAGTTCGCGCTTCGGAATTGCCGAGTTTTGTCTTTGTCTGTCCCTCGAACTGCGGCTCGGTAACCTTTACGCTGATAATCGCTGTAAGACCTTCACGCGTGTCCTCGCCGGAAAGATTGGATTCTTTGTCCTTTAAAAGGTTGTTTTTGCGTGCGTAATCATTGATAACGCGCGTCAGTCCCGATTTAAAGCCCGTTTCGTGCGTACCGCCGTCCATCGTATGAATGTTGTTTGCAAAACTCAGAACTGTTTCGCTGTATGAGTCGGTGTACTGCATCGCAACTTCAACCATCATGTCGTTTTTGGATGCCTCAAAATATATGATTTCGTCATGTAGAGGGTCTTTGTTTTGGTTTATATACTGGACAAATTCCTTTATACCGCCTTCTGCGTAAAGCGTAACACATTCCGGTTCTGCCACGCGCTTATCGGTAAAGAGAATTTTAATCCCCTTATTTAAAAATGCTTGCTCGCGCAGACGTTTCAAAAGCACATCGTAATCAAATACAAGCGTCTCGAAAATTTCGCCGTCCGGCTTAAATGTGATTTTTGTGCCGGTTTTGTCGGTGTCGCCAATAACTTTAAGATCACATGTCGGCTTGCCGCGCTGATAACTTTGGTAATAGATATGTGTTCCGTCGGAAATTTCGACTTCGAGTTTTTCGGAAAGCGCATTTACGACGGACGAGCCGACACCGTGCAGACCGCCCGAGACCTTATATCCGCCGCCGCCGAATTTTCCGCCCGCGTGCAGAATTGTAAGTACAACCTGAACCGTAGGTATGCCTTCCTGGGGGTGAATACCGACAGGAATACCACGGCCGTTATCGGTTACCGTTACGGAATTGTCGGGATTTATGTCGACCTTGATTTCGGTACAGTAGCCGGCAAGCGCCTCATCTATGGAGTTGTCCACAATTTCATAAACAAGATGGTGCAGACCTGCCGCCGAAGTCGACCCGATATACATTCCGGGACGTTTTCGAACTGCTTCAAGTCCTTCAAGAACCTGAATTTGACTCGCGTCATATTTTGTTTCAATCTTTTCCATTTTCTATCTCCTGATTATATTATAAAATTTTCTGAATTTGCACGCTTTAAAAGTGTTCGCGGTGCCAGCGATGATATATAAACAAAGGTTTTTCCGCCTTTTTGTGCGACGATAAAGGATTTCGGCAAATCCTCGGTAACATCGATAACCGCGCCGTTTTTCTGTGCCGCCGCCAAAAAGCCGCGGGTTTGGGATGAAACGGTCGTATTATCCATGTCAAATATCCCTATTATGTCGTCAAGCGAGACGGCAACCTCATTGCCCACATGAAGGTACATTATAAAAAACCTCCGTCAAATAATAATTTTCCCGGCGCGTACCTCAAAAATCCGTGCCGAGCCGGAACTTCCGACGGCGTCCGCATCGGTACATGTGATAATTACCTGTTTATCGCGGATTTTATCCGAAAGGTATCGGCGGCGTGCGGAATCGAGCTCGCTCATGATATCGTCGAGCAGCAGCACGGGGTATTCGCCGCGCAGTTCGTTTATGCTTTCCATCTGCGCAATTTTCATACTGAGCACAGCGGTGCGCTGCTGCCCCTGCGACGCATATGTTTTAACCTCGCGGTCATTGATGAAAAACCGCAAATCGTCGCGCTGAATTCCGTAAAGGCTCGAACCGTTTTCAATCTCGCGCGGTGCGCTTGTTTCAAGCTTTGCCAGGAACGCCTCTTTACTTATTATATCACATTCTACGCTCGGTGTATATAGTAATTTGAAATTTTCTTCGCTTATTTCCGCATGAATTTTGCCCGCATACCCGTTCAGCCGTTCCACGAATTCGCTGCGGTAATGCATAATCCGGCTGCCGTCATCAGCTATCTGCTCATTCCATACCGAAAGCATCGCATCATCTGTTTTGCCGGTGAATTTCATCTTTTTGAGCAGATTGTTTTTCTGTGCAAGATTTTTGTGGTACGATATCAGGCATTTCAAATACAGCGGATAGATCTGGCTTATTGCCTCGTCCAAAAAACGCCGGCGCAGCTGCGGCGCACCCTTTACGATTTCCAGATCCTCAGGTGAAAACATCACGACATTTAAGTAGTGCATCAGCATCGACAGCTTTGTTATCGGGACATTGTTGATTCTCACGGATTTTTTGCCGTTTTTTGCAAGCTGCATAATGGCGCGGTAGTCGCGGTTTTTGTCGGCAAATTCAAGCGTAAGGCGCATGAATTCATTGCCGAATTTAATCATTTCCGCGTCGGATTTGGTGCGGTGGCTTTTCCCGTGGGAAAATAGGTAAACCGCCTCGAGAAGGTTTGTTTTTCCTTGGGCATTGTTTCCGAAAACTATGTTTGTGTTTTCGGAAAATGTTACAGTTTCTCTTTCATAATTTCGGAAATTATGAAGAGTAAGACTTTTGATTTTCATTTATATCACCGTAATCTCAAAGCCTTCATCTTCAAAATCGGCAAATACAACGTCGCCGGGGCGGATTTTTTTCCCGCGCATAAGGCACGGCTCGCCGTTTACCGAAATTATTCCATCCGCAATCATTTCCTTTGCAATTGCCCCCGTGTCGGCAATCTGCGAAAATTTCAGCAATTGGTCAAGCTTTATATATTCGGTAGAAATTTCTGTGTCAAGCTTTTGTATTTCCATTGGCTCAGACTCCTTGTGTTAATTTGTTGTCCGGTTAACGCTCAGAACGCCAGGAATTTGCGAAATTCGCGTAACCGCACGCTTTAAGTCGTTTGTGTCGGATATTTCAAGCCCCAGGTCGATAACCGAGGTCTTGTTTTTAAAGGTTCGCGCATTTATTGATGCGCAGTTGATTTTCAAATCGGCAAGAACCGTTGTAATTTTCAGCAGCATGCCGGTCGAATTTTCCGTTTCTATGCGCAGCGAGGCAACATATGAAGTACGGTTTTCACCCGTCCAGTTTACCTTGATAAAGCGCTTTTTGTCCTCGTCGGACAGAACTTCGGGCTGAATATTCGGGCAATCGGCACGGTGCACCGATACGCCGCGGCCCTTTGTGATAAAGCCGACAATTTCGTCGCCCGGAACGGGGTTACAGCATTTGGAAAGGCGCACAAGACAGTTGTCAATCCCCTTTACTTCAATGCCGCATGAATTGTTCTTTCTGCGCGGAGCTGTTACGGCAGGCGGCTTTTCGGGCGCGTTCTTTTTCTGTTCCTTAACGTAATCTTCGCGCAAATGCATAATAACTTTTTGCGCGGAAAGCCCGCCGTAGCCGACGCTTGCAAATAAATCGTCAATACCGCCGAAAGTGTACTTTTTATAAATGGGCGTAAGCCATTCTTCACGGAACAGGCTTGAAAACGGGATATTAAGGCGCTTTACCTCTTTTTCGAGGATTTCCTTGCCGTGGACGATATTTTCCTCGCGACATTCCTTTTTTAGCCATTGATTGATTTTTGTGCGCGCTTGTGAAGTTTTGACGATTTTAAGCCAGTCGCGGCTCGGTCCCTTTGCTTGCGGAGAGGTCAAAATTTCAATAATATCGCCGTTTTGCAGTTTGTATGTGATAGGGATAATTTTGCCGTTGGCTTTTGCGCCAACCATTTTGCTGCCGACCTGGGTATGGATTGCGAAGGCAAAGTCGATTGCCGTTGAACCGTTCGGCAGAGGAATAACCTTGCCTTGCGGTGTAAATGCAAAAACCTGGTCGGAGAACATGTCGATTTTCAGACTGTTCATAAATTGGTCAGCGTCCATGATGTTTTCCTGGGTTTCCATCAGCTTGCGAACCCATTCGAGCTCCTTATCCATGGAATCGACGCCCGATTTACCCTCTTTGTATTTCCAGTGCGCGGCGATACCTTCCTGTGCGACGCGGTGCATTTCCCATGTGCGGATTTGAATTTCGAACGGCGTTCCGCCAGCGCCGACAACCGTTGTGTGCAGCGATTGATACATGTTCGGTTTCGGCATGGCGATATAGTCTTTAAACCGCATCGGGAGCGGTGTGTACATTTCGTGAACCATGCCCAAAACCGCGTAACATTCCGCGACCGTGTTTACGATAATGCGCACCGCAAAAAGGTCGTAAATTTCGTCTATGGTTTTGTTTTGCGCATACATTTTACGGAATATGCTGTAAAAATGCTTTGCGCGACCCGTTATTTCACATTCAATATTGTTTTGCGCCATCTTTTCTTTAAGCGCGGAAATAATTTCGGCAACAAACGCCTCGCGTTCGCTTTTTTTCTGATTAATGCTCTCGGCTATTTCCTCGTACGCTATCGGGTCGAGATATTTAAGTGCAAGATCCTCAAGCTCCGATTTGATTTTGGAGATACCCAAACGATGGGCAAGAGGCGCATACACATCAAGCGTTTCCTTGGCTATATACAGCTGTTTTTCGCGCGGCTGATAGCTGAGCGTCCGCATATTATGCAGTCTGTCAATAAGTTTTATGATAACCACGCGGATATCCTTGCTCATGGCAAAGAACATTTTGCGCAGATTTTCCACTTGCTGTTCCTGACGTTCGCGGTATTGGATTTTTTTAAGCTTGGTAACGCCGTCGACAATTTCGGCAACGGGTCTGCCGAAAAGCATGGCGATGTTGTCAAACGTGTAGGGCGTATCCTCTATGACGTCGTGCAGCAAACCCGCGCAAATCGCGACGCTGTCCATAGAAAGCTCCGATGCGATATAGGCTATCTGTACCGGGTGGATAATATACGGTTCACCCGATTTTCGGAACTGGTTTTTGTGCGCAGCTTTTGCCAGACGGTACGCAACGTAAATCATGTCGGTGTTCGCCTTGGGATTGTAGCCTTTTACGCGTTCTATTACTTTATCAACAATGACGTCGGTTTCGTCGGCTATGTGCCCAAGTTTGTCGGCAGCTGCAAAAATATCTGTAGTTTTATCCGTCATATTACCATTCCCACCTGTTTCAATATCAATCATATTTCTTTATATCTTTAAGCATGAGCTGCAGCGTTTCGCCGCCCTGATACGAGTTCACGCTCATGCAGAATGCTATGCTTACCGTATCGCCGGCGGAAAGGCTCTTGCATAAATCGCCCATACCGAATCCCACGGCGTTAAAACTGTATCCGCTGCATGAAAGCCGCATGCGCAGATGCCGTCCGTCCGCACCCATTGCCGCTATCTGCGAAATGACCGCGCCCGATAATGAAAATACGGGCATTTCATTCCCGCAGCCGAACGGCTCGAGAGATGCTACCGTTTTCGCGGCGGAAAGCGTGATGTTCGCGGGGGATAGGCGGCAATCAAGCCTGATTTTCGGCAAGAGAGTTTTGCCTTCAAGCATTTTTTTTGCGTATGCGTTAATGCGTGTGCGAAATTCGTCTATTTTGTCGGCGGGAAGGCTTAAGCCTGCCGCCTGTGCATGCCCGCCGAAAGCGGATAAAAGGTCGTCGCTGTCCGAAAGCGCGTCGAAAAGGTTAAGTTCCTCTATCGAACGCCCCGAGCCTTTTGCCTTGCCGTCCTCGCATGAAATTAGTATGCACGGACGGTAAAAGCGCTCACATATGCGCGATGCAACTATGCCGATAACGCCGTGATGCCAGCCTTCGTGAGCCAAAACATAGACGTATTGCTCCTTTTCAAAGGACATTGCCTGAGAAAGCGCTTCCTCAAAAATTTGCTGTTCGGTTTTTTGACGGCGCTTGTTGGTGTCGTTTAAGTATGACGCCGTTTCGAAAGCCTTTGCAGAGTCCGTTTCAATCAATAGCTGCTCCGCGATGTTAGCGTGTTCAAGCCGACCGGCGGCGTTAAGTCGCGGCGCAATCATAAATGCGACCGTTGTGCTGTCCGTCGGTCTTTCGCCCGCACCGGAAACCTCCAAAAGCGCGCGGACGCCGATATTTTTACCCTCGGCAATCAATGAAATTCCGCGCGATGCGATTACCCTGTTTTCATCAAGCAGGGGCACAACATCAGCGATTGTACCGATTGCGGCAAGGTCTGCATATTCAAAAAATATTTCCTTTGAAGAATACCCCATGCGCACCGCCGCTGCAAGCACAAGGTTGAATGCGACACCGACTCCCGCAAGTTCGCGAAAGGGATATGTACTGTCCGGGCGCTTGGGATTTATGACAGCCACGGCGCGCGGGAGGGTTTCTTTGCATGTGTGGTGGTCAGTTATGATGACGTCAAGCCCCTGAGTCTTGGCGAACTCGACCTCACCGACCGATGTGATTCCGCAGTCGACCGTAATCATGAGTTTTGTCCCGTTGCGGGTAATTCGGTTTATTGCGGAAATATTCAGTCCGTAGCCGTCTTTGAAACGGTCGGGAAGAAAGTAGTCCGCATTTGCACCGATTTTTTTGAGAAATCCGTATAATACGGCGGTGGAGGTGACGCCGTCTGCGTCATAGTCACCGTAAACCGTTATTTTTTCCTGTGCGGAAACGGCGGCAAGTATGCGCGTGACCGCTTCTTCCATGTCGTTTAAGAGGAACGGGTCATGCACGCCGTCGAGACCTTTTTTCAAAAAGGACAGCGCGGCTTTTTCGTCGGTTATTCCCCTGTTCATGAGTATCACCGCAACGGCGGGCGATATCCTGCAGCTTTTTGCGAATTTGTCTATATCTTTTCTGTCAAGATTTTCGTTTTTGTATTCCCAGATTTTATCGAGCATAACATTCTCCAAAATAAAAATTACCTTATTATATATTGTATCATTTTTTTAATAAATTTTCAAGCGTTTTGGTGAATAAAATTTACTCACTGCGTAAATAATATTTAACGGTAAAGGAATTTTTCCCGAACCCTTACATGCAATAACTCGGGCGGAAAAAAACATGAATTTATCTGCCTTTGTTATCATTTTCGGATAGCGGCATATTTATGCATTTATCCGAAAAAGTGCAGAACCTTTTATATGAGGAGGTGAGTTTCATGCCGAATAACAATCAGAATAATCAGAATAATCAGAATAACAGCAAGAAAAATAATCAAAACAACAATCAGAATCAAAACAACAATCAGAATCAGAACAACAATCAAAATCAAAAGAACAATAATCAGAATTGCAACAAGAAAAATAACAGTGAGAATTACTAAAAAACCGCTCGCATGTGCGAGCGATTTTTTAGTTACAGAATATCTATTCCGTGCTTTTTACATTCATCGAGCATTTCCTGCGTCCATACCGACGCCTGAACCTCGCCGACATGCGCCTTGTGAAGGAAATACATACAAATTCGCGATTGCCCTATTCCGCCACCTATTGTGTACGGAAGTTCGCCGTCAAGCAGCGCTTTCTGGAAGGGAAGTTTTGCGTTTTCTTCCTTGCCGCGGATTTTCAGCTGCGACATAAGCGATTCTTCGTCAACACGTATGCCCATTGACGAAAGCTCAAGCGCCGTGTCCAAAACGGGATAATATACGATAATATCACCGTTCAGATTCCAATCGTCATAGTCGGGCGCACGTCCGTCGTGCATAATCCCCGATTTTAACACTCCGCCTATCTGCATGAGGAATACCGCACCCTTGTCCTTCGCAATTGCGTATTCGCGCTCTTTCGGCGTCTTATCCGGGTACATATCCTCAAGTTCCTGGGTGGTTATAAAGAATATATCCTCGGGGAGATAAATCTCCGCAAAATCATATTCCGACGCGATATATCTTTCGGTGTGCTTTAAGGTGTTGTAAACAAGATGTACCGTGTTTTTCAGCGTTTCTTCGGTACGTTCCGATTTATCGATTACCTTTTCCCAATCCCACTGGTCAACATAAACCGAGTGGAGGTTATCGGTATCTTCATCGCGGCGGATTGCGTTCATATCGGTGTAAAGTCCTTCATTGTGCCCGAAACCGTAATGTTTCAGGGCAAAACGTTTCCATTTTGCCAAAGAATGTACAATTTCGTATTCGCCGTCCGTTTCCTTCAAATCGAATGATACGGGGCGCTCCACACCGTTTAACATATCGTTTAAGCCGCTGTCACGGTTTACAAAAAGCGGTGCGGAAACACGCGTAAGATTGAGCTGAATTGACAGGTCTCTTTCAAAAAAATCCTTAACTTTTTTTATCGCAAGCTCGGTCTGTCTGAGCGACAAAAGTGACTTGTAGCCTTCCGGAATAATAAGGTTTGTCATAATAATCTCCATTCCGCCGCCCTGCGCCGGCACAAATTGTAGGTAAAATTCTCTTATCCGCAGGCAATGATAAGAGATTACTGCGCCCGCGTGTTTTTGCAGCAAAGCCTTCGGAAAAATCCGCGCGGACAGTTCAATCGGCAGAGGTTTGCACAAAGCGCGCCCCCTTTTCATACTTTATCGAAAAACGCAGAGCCGAACGGAAGAGTTCAGCCTGCGCCTTAAAAACCAACTTATATTATACAATAAAATCATATGTATGTCAATAATTTTTTAAAAGAACATATGTTCGATAAAAATTTTGAGACCTATACCGATGAGCACCAATCCGCCGACAATTTCCGCCTTGTTGCCGAACAGATTTCCGCAGCAGCTACCCAAAAATACGCCCGCAAATGAAATTATGAAGGTGACGATACCGATGAGCGTTGACGCAAAAATCAGCGGAACATTTATTGTTGCAAAGGTAACGCCGACGGCGAGCGCGTCAATGCTGGTCGCAACGGCAAGCACAAAAAGCGTCGTAAAGGACAGCGGATTTTTGATTTCTTTTTCATCTTCATCTTTTTCGTTCATTGCCTCGATAAGCATTTTTCCGCCGATAAATGCAAGCAGAACAAATGCTATCCAATGGTCAAACGCTTGTATGTAGGAAGCGAATGCGCTCCCCAAAAGATAGCCGATACACGGCATTATAAACTGAAATATACCGAAGAAAAAAGCGATTTTTGTCGCCTGCAAAACTGTCGGTTTTTTCAAAAATATTCCGTCGGTCACCGATACGGAAAATGCGTCCATGGCGAGACCGACGCCGATTAGTAATATTGAAATTATGTCCATTTACCCTCTCCTTATTTGTGTTCCGTCGTTTTGTCGCGCGTCATCAGGTCGGTGACAGCTTGCTGAGGTTTCTTGTTTTCAAACAAAATTTTATATGCCTCTGCAATAATCGGCATTTCGACGTTGTATTTTTTACTTAAATCATATGCGGCTCGGGCGGTGTTTACACCTTCCACAACCATATGAATTTCTTTCAGCGTTTCCGCAAGGGTGTTGCCCTGCCCCAAAAGAATGCCTGCGCGGTGATTGCGCGAGTGCATGCTTGTGCATGTTACGATAAGGTCGCCTATGCCGGAGAGTCCGGCAAATGTTTCGCGCTGCGCACCCATTGTCACGCCCAGACGGCGTATTTCCGCACAGCCGCGCGTCATAAGCGCCGCACGAGTGTTGTCGCCGTAGCCTATTCCGTCCGAAATGCCGGCGCAAAGCGCAATTACATTTTTAAGCGCACCGCCGAGCTCGACGCCAATTACGTCGTCCGAAGTGTATACGCGGAATGAGTCGCACATGAATATCTCTTGAATAAATTCCGCCGTTTTTTTGTTTTCGGCTGCCGCAACATTGGTTGTCGGCAAGCCTATGCTGACTTCCTCCGCATGTGACGGCCCGCTCATTACGGCTATCTCCGCCTGAGGGATTTCTTCTTTATATACTTCCGAAAGCCGCATCAGCGTTTTGTCCTCAAGACCTTTGGAGAGATTAACGATAATTTGTCCTTTTTTTACATAGTTTGCCAGCTCGCGCGCCGTTGTGCGCGTTGCCGGACTCGGCACGACGGTAACGATAAGGTCCGCGCCGTCCGCGCAAAGGCGCATATCGTGTGAACAGACGATGTTGTCGGGGAACGGCTTGCCGGGCAGAACCTCACGGTTTTCGCGGTCGGCGTTAAGGCGGTCGGTTTCCTCCTGCTGCCAGCTCCAAAGATAAACGTCGTATCCTTTTTTTGCGAGAAGTATTGCGGCGGCACAGCCCCAGCTTCCCGAACCTATAACTGCAATTTTCATTTATAAACTCCAATCCGCCGCATCAGCGGCAAATGATATTTTGACATAGCTTACCGATCGTCTGCGCTTTCGGTAACCTCCGCCGATTCTGCGTCGGTCTGCGGCTGCTTTTTTGCAAAAAGCTTGTTTTCCGTTCCGTTTTTCAATTTGGCGATATTTGTGTGATGTTTTAGAATAAGCAGCGCAGCCAAAATGAATGCCATTATAAGGTACGGAATTTCGTCCGCGGGATTTTCGCCGCTTGCTATGATGTACGTAAAGAGCACAAACGGATATAATGCCGCGGCGGTAACGGAACCGAGCGAAACATATCGCGACAGCGCCATAACCAAAACGGCGGCGGCGAGCACGATAAGACCGATTTTCGGGTTAAGCGCAAGAATAACGCCAAGGCTTGTCGCAACGCCTTTGCCGCCGCGAAAACCGAAGAAAATCGGGAAATCGTGTCCCAAAGCGACAAATACGCCGGCTATGTACTTAAAATTACCGAGAAGATAGGTGCTTTCCGCAGCGGAAAGCGATGCGTTTTTGAAGTACGGCGCGAGTATCAAATCAAGCCACATGGCTATTATAACGGCGAGAGTGCCTTTTAAAACATCGCATATGAGAGTGGCAACGGCAATTCCCTTGCCGTGCGTGCGGAGCATGTTCGTTGCCCCGGCGTTGCCCGAACCCGATGTGCGGATATCTTCGCCGTAAATGCTCTTGGAGAGTATTATCGACGTGTTCACGCTGCCCAGAAGATATGCGCCCAAAGCGGTGAGTATTGAGACAAAGTATAGCATAATAATTTCCTCCTATCGGTCTTTCTGACCCTTTTCCCGCAGTATAAAGTGAATGGGCGTGCCGTTAAATCCGAATGCGGCGCGTATCTGATTTTCGATAAAACGCAGGTACGAATAGTGGAACAAATCCTTTGAATTGCAGAAAAGCACAAAGGTCGGCGGTTCTGTCGATGCCTGTGTTCCGTAGTAAATTTTCAGGCGTTTGCCTTTGTCTGACGGCGGCTGCTGCTTGGACATTGCGTCGTTTAAGACGTCGTTAAGCATACCTGTCGTTATGCGTCGTTTGTGCTGTTCGTCCACAAGCTTTATTTCTTCAAGCAGTTTGTCGACGCGCTGCCCCGTTTTTGCGGAAATAAATATTATCGATGCATACGACATGAACGCAAAGCCTTCTTTTACGCGCATTGTAAAGCTTTTCATAGTTTTGTCGTCTTTTGCTATGGAATCCCATTTATTTACGGCGATAATGCAAGCCTTCCCCTTTTCGTGCGCATATCCCGCGATTTTGGTGTCCTGTTCCGTCACGCCCTCGTTTGCGTCCAGCATAATTACGCAGACATCGCTGCGGTCTACCGCCGCAAGTGCACGCACAACGCTGTAATGCTCGATATTTTCATCAATTTTCTTGCGCTTGCGCATTCCCGCCGTGTCAATAAACAGGTATTTGTCGCCGTTTTTCTCGAAATGTGAATCGATTGCATCACGCGTGGTACCCGCAATGTTGGAAACAATTACGCGGTTTTCGCCGAGAATCCGGTTGATAAGGCTTGATTTGCCCGCGTTCGGTCTGCCTATAACCGCAACTTTGATTTCGTCGTCGTCCTCTGATAAGTCCGCGTCTTTTGGAAAATGGCTGCAAACTTCGTCCAAAAGATCGCCGAGCCCGAGCCCGTGCGTGGAGGAAACGGCTATCGGGTCGCCGAGTCCGAGGTTGTAAAATTCGTAAAATTCCATGGGCGGCTCGCCTATGCTGTCCACTTTGTTGACGGCAAGCACGATTTCTTTCTTCGCTTTAAGCAGCATGGACGCTACGTCAAGGTCGTTTGCCGTTACACCGTCCGCTACGTTTACCATGTGAATTACAACGTCCGCCATGTCAATCGCAAGCTCTGCCTGAAGGCGCATCTGCGACAGGATTTCATCTTTGGAATTGGGTTCAATTCCGCCCGTGTCGATTAGGGTAAAATGCTTGTCAAGCCATGTGGCGTCGGCATAAATGCGGTCGCGCGTTACGCCCGGGGTGTCCTCTACTATGCTTATGCGCTCGCCGGCTATTTTATTAAAGAGAGTCGACTTGCCCACGTTTGGTCTGCCGACTATGGCAACTACTGGTTTCATGTTATTTCTCCTTTAAAAATTAAGTTCTGTTTTCAAAATGTTTTCTATAAATATATATCCGTCGTTCGGCGTTGGCGTTACCGGCATGCCGAGACGCTGTATCAGCTCGTCCAATGTGATGTCGTCGAGGAATATGTCCTCGCCGTCACGAAGCATACAGTCGGGTATTAAAAGCTCGTCATACTTCGGCTCATCTTTCAGCGCGGTGATTATGTCGCTTGCGGTAACCAATCCGGAAACGTTTACACCGCCGCCGAAAAAGTTGTTTTTTACGGGGTAGACCGTTACCGAAAGTCCTTCGCATTTTTCGGTGAGCCTGTCGGTCAGCGAGCGGATAAAATCGCCCGCGATTTCCCCCGTTGCTATTGCGATGTTACGGGGGTATTTTTTCGGTTCGACAAGCTTTATCGCCTCGTCAAATTCTTCCTGCATGGAAGATATCAGTCCAACGCCGTTTTCAATCTGCGGGAATCCGTCATATTCTTCCGCGGCGGGCAATGGGAGTCCCGCTTTGATGTAAAATTCGTCCGACGCATAAACAAGGTTAGCTCCGAATTTACGGCGGAATTTTTTTTGGTGCGCCTCAATCTGCGCCACGGCATCGCGTGCGGTTTCGAGCGTAAAGGGCGTCAGGTGACACAAACCCTCGCGGTAGCGCGTCAGTCCGACAGGTACGACCGAGCAGCTTATAACGTTTGGATAAAGCGCCACCATATCGTTTATCGTGCGGTCAAGCTCCGCCTTGTCGTTGTAGCCGGGGCAGAGAACTATCTGGCAGTTCATACATATATTATTGTCGGAGAACCGTTTCATTATATCGTATATTTTTGCCGCGTTCGGATTTTTCAGCATTTTTACGCGCAGCTGCGGATTTGTGGTATGCACCGAAATATTAATCGGCGATACATGCATTTTTATCAGCCTGCCTATTTCCTCATCCGACATATTCGTAAGCGTAACATAGTTACCCTGCAGAAAGGACAGCCGCGTATCGTCATCTTTAAAATATACCGTTTTGCGCATGCCGCGCGGCAGCTGGTCGATAAAGCAGAAAATACATTTATTTTTGCATGACTGCGCCTCTTTTATCAATTCCTGGCGGAAGTCGATGCCCAAATCTTCGTAATCGTTTTCGATTGTGATAATTTCGGTATCGCCGTTGGTTTTTAAAACTTCAAGCTCAACCTCCGCGTCCGAAACAAGGTAGCGGTATTCCAGAATATCGTGGAATTTGTGCCCATTGACGGAAACAAGCTTGTCGCCTTCGGTTATGCCCGCCTCCGCGGCGAGAGAGTTCGGCTCAACATATGAAATTGTCGTATCCTCTTTCGGCACGAAATCCGCTCCCTTCATTAGGATTTTCGGCAAAATTCTGCCTATTATACTTATTATACACAAAAAATCCCGATTTGTCAAAGATATACTTGAAAAAGGGATATTTTAGTGCTATACTGATATAATAGAAGTAAATGTATTGTATGGGAGAAACAGGAAATGAAGGCGATTAAACATTTTATAACGATAACCCGTCACAGACACGCCGTAATCCGCCACTGCAAAAAAGCGGGGATTTTGTGGCAAGGTCTGCGGCACGATTTGTCGAAGTACGAACCGAGCGAATTTATTGCGGGCGCTAAATATTATCAGGGCGACAGAAGTCCGAATGATATGGAGCGGAAAATTTACGGATATTCGGCGGCATGGATGCATCATAAGGGCAGAAACAAGCATCATTTTGAATACTGGACGGATTATCACCCGGCAACAAGACAGTACGGAGCGGTGAAAATGCCGATTAAATATGTTAAGGAAATGTTCTGCGACCGCGTTGCCGCAAGCAAAATTTATCAGGGTGATAAATACACCCGGTCGCACCCTTTGGAATATTTTCTGCGCGGAAAGCCGAAACGCATTATTCACCCGGAAACCTCCGACCTTTTGGAAAGCTGGCTCACTATGCTTGCGGAGCAAGGGGAGGAGAAAACATTTGCATACATAAGAAGTTTAAAGGAGTATTAAATTGGAGGACAGTGCACAATTTGATAAAATGACAAAAACCGGCATACCGCGGCTTATTATATCGCTGTCCGTTCCGACAGTTGTGAGCATGCTTGTAACGTCGGTTTACAATATGGCGGACACATATTTTGTATCTAAACTCGGTACAAGCGCGTCGGGCGCCGTGGGGATAGTTTTTTCGCTTATGGCAATTATTCAGGCGGTCGGGTTCACCATAGGTATGGGGTCGGGCAGTATGATTGCGCGGCTTTTGGGAAAGCGTGACGACAAGGGCGCGGCGGAATATGCGGCGTCGGCGTTTTTTTTGGGGATAACCGTCGGCATTATACTTGCCGCTGCAGGTATTTTTAAGATACGCGATTTGATGCTGCTTTTCGGCTCAACGCAGACAATTCTGCCGTACGCGGTAAGCTATGCGCGCTATATTATTCTCGGTACGCCGGTTATGATCGGCGCATTTATCATGAATAATCTTTTAAGGTCGCAGGGGAAGGCGCGCTACGCCATGTTCGGCATAGCGTCGGGAGGCGTGCTGAATGTTGCACTCGACCCGCTTTTTATATTCGTTTTCAAAATGGGAACAGCGGGAGCGGCTGCCGCAACCTTGCTCAGTCAATGCGTAAGCTTTGTGATTTTGCTGAGTATGTTTCTGAAAGGGAAAAGCAGCGTGCGGCTGTCGGCAAAGAATATTTCGCGCTCGCCGAAGTTGTATTGGACGATTTTTAAAACGGGACTCCCGTCTCTGTCAAGACAGGGGCTTGCGAGCATAGCGGCAATGCTGCTCAACCGCAGCGCGGCCGTTTACGGTGATTCCGCCGTCGCGGCAATGAGTATTGTCGGGAAAATTTTTATGATTATTTTTGCCGTTATGATAGGCATAGGACAGGGATTTCAGCCTGTCGCGGGATTTAATTTCGGCGCAAAGCTGTACGGCAGAGTGAAAAAGGCAATGTTTTTCGTCCTGTTTTTGGGCATGGGCGTAATGATTGCTATGGGTGTTCCGACATTTGTTTTTGCGGACAAGCTTATGTCATGCTTTACGAAAGATGACGCGAAGGTAATTGAAATAGGGCGGTATGCACTGCGCATGCAATGTATTGCGCTGCCGCTGATACCGATGAACACGGTGTGCAACATGACATTTCAAATGACGGGAAAATCATGGCGCGCGACGCTTTTGGCGTGCAGCCGCCAGGGAATATTTTTTATCCCGCTGATACTGATATTGCCGAAAATGTACGGGCTTTGGGGCGTACAGGCGGCACAGCCGCTTGCGGACGCGCTTGCGGCGGTTTTGGCGGCGCCTTTCGGTGCGGCGTTTCTGCGAGAGATGAAAAAATCCGGGAGGACAGGAAATACGGGTTAAAAAACCCCAAGTTCCTGTCTTTTTTTGTTATAATTTTTTTTCGGTTGCAGAACAAAACCGCCGCCGGTTCATATTATGGTATAAAGGAGGTATGGAGCATGAAAGGTACGGTTTATGTAATCGGAGGAGATTTAAGGCAGATAACGGTTGCCGACCTTCTGAAAAAAGAGGGATATAAAGTTTTTACGATAGGACTTTCGGAAGAAGATTCCGAAATAAGATGTCTTAAAGAGGCAGACTATGTTATTTTGCCCATTCCGGCGAGTTATGACAATGTTTATATAAACGCGCCGCTTGCAAAATCGCGGATTTCGATTGAGGAAGTGCTGGATAATATTCCGGAGGACGGGTATGTTCTGGGTGCATGTATATCTGGCGAACTTGCGGCGGAGCTGGTAAAACGAAGGATAGAATTTACCGATTATTATATGCGTGAAGAACTTATAATAAAAAATGCAATTCCGACGGCGGAGGGCACCGTTGAAATAGCGCTTGCGGAGATGCCGATAACGCTGTTTGACAGCAAGGTTCTGATAACGGGTTACGGCAGAGTGGGCAAGGTTTTGGCAGAGCGCATGGCGGCAATGGGCGCAAGAGTGACGGTATCGGCGCGCAAATGCGCGGATTTTGCATGGATTGCGGAACGCGGATTCGGTGCGATACATACGAATGAGCTGATAGAAAAGGTTGGGGAATATGATTTGATAGTAAATACTATTCCGGCGGTGGTTCTCACGGAGGAAGTTTTGGAGCGCGTGCGTGATGACGCACTTGTCATTGACCTTGCGTCAAAACCGGGCGGTGTGGACTTCGGCACCGCAAAACGACTCGGTAAAAACGTAATTTGGGCATTATCACTCCCGGGGAAATCGGCGCCCATAACCTCCGGCAGAATTATCGGTGAAACGATAATAAATATTATTGCGGAAACGGGGGTGTAGTAAGTGGATTTAAACGGCAAAACCGTGGGTTTCGCCATGACGGGGTCGTTCTGTACATTCGCGCGCGTTCTGCGCGAGCTTGAAAAGCTCGCAACGACCGGTGCAACGATTTACCCCATTATGAGCGAAATGGCATACAATACCGATACGCGCTTCGGAACATGTGAAGATTTCCGTGCGAAAATCGAGATGATATGCGGAAATCCGATTATTAAATCGGTAAAAGAAGCAGAACCTATCGGCCCGAAAAGCTTTCTTGATTTGCTGATAATCGCGCCGTGCACCGGCAATACTCTCGCCAAGCTTGCGAACGGGATTACCGACAGCAGCGTAACCATGGCGGCAAAAGCACATCTTCGCGGCGAAAAACCCGTACTTATCGCAGTTTCGACCAATGACGGATTGGGTAATGCGGCAAAAAATATAGGCGCGCTGCTTAATCATAAAAGCATCTATCTTGTTCCGTTCGGTCAGGACGACTGCGTAAAAAAACCAAATTCGCTTGTGGCGGATATGACCAAAATTATTACGGCAGCCGAGCTCGCGCTCGATTACCGACAACTACAGCCGGTACTGTGCTGATTATATATATCTACCAAAGAAGGGGCTGCGGTCATTATTCTGCCGCAGCCCTATGACTCTTTTTTAGAATTTTTATATTTTTTGGAAAAATTTATAAAAAGGTATAGTAATTTTGTTTGATTTGTGTTATACTGTAAAATAGGGTGTATTATTAGGGATAATATGCATACATTAATGTAAGAATTAACATATGAGGTGAAAATATGGGACTTTTTGATAAAATCTTCGGCACATACTCCGAGCGCGAGCTCAAAAGAGTAAAGCCGATTGCCGATGAGGTAATGGCGCTTGAGTCGGAAATGGAAAAGCTTTCCGACAGCGAACTGCGCGCCAAAACCGATGAATTCCGCAAGCGTATTGCGGACGGCGAGGATTTGGACAGTCTTCTTCCCGAGGCATTTGCCGTTATGCGTGAGGCGTCATGGCGTGTTCTGGGAATGAAACATTTTTATGTACAGGTTATCGGTGGCGTTATTCTGCATCAGGGCAGAATTGCCGAAATGAAAACCGGTGAAGGTAAAACGCTTGTATCCACTCTGCCTGCATATTTAAATTCGCTTACAGGCAAGGGCGTACATATCGTTACCGTTAACGATTACCTTGCAAAGCGCGACTCGGAATGGATGGGGAAGGTTTATAAATTCCTCGGCGTTTCCGTAGGACTTATTATTCATGACCTTGATAACGAGCAGCGCCGTGCGGCATATGCTGCGGATATCACTTACGGAACAAATAACGAAATGGGGTTTGACTATCTGCGCGATAACATGGTTACCTACAAAGAGCAGCAGGTTCAGCGCGGGCATAATTATGCGATTGTCGATGAAGTTGACTCGATTTTGATTGACGAGGCAAGAACCCCGCTTATTATTTCGGGCATGGGCGATGCCGCGGCGGATTTGTATGTAATTGCGGACAGATTTGTAAAGGGTCTGCAAAAAACCGTTGTGACAGAGGAAGATGACAAGGTTCTCGATGATGATGCCGACTGCGATTACATCGTGGACGAAAAGGCAAAAACAGCTACGCTTACCAAGCGCGGTATTGCTAAAGCGGAGCAGTATTTCGGGATAGAAAATCTTGCCGACCCCGACAATATGAAAATTCAGCACCACGTAAATCAGGCATTGCAGGCGAACGGCGTTATGCACCGCGACCAGCAGTACGTGGTTCAGAATGAGGAAGTTATGATTGTCGATGAATTTACCGGCAGAATTATGCCGGGCAGACGTTATTCCGACGGTCTGCATCAGGCAATCGAGGCAAAAGAGGGCGTAAAGGTCGAAAATGAATCCAAGACTCTCGCGACGATAACGTTCCAGAATTATTTCCGTTTGTATAAAAAACTTTCCGGTATGACGGGTACCGCTCTCACCGAGGAAGAAGAATTTCAGCAGACGTACCGTCTGGACTGCGTTGAAGTGCCGACGAACAAGCCCATTGCGCGTGTTGACGAGCATGACAGCGTTTACCGCACCGAACGCGGAAAATATATGGCGGTTATCAGAAAAATCAAGGAGTGTAACGAAAAGGGACAGCCTGTGCTTGTCGGAACAATTAACGTAGAAAAGTCGGAATTGCTGTCCGCACTTTTGAAACGTGAAGGCATAAAACATGAAGTTCTGAACGCAAAATATCACGCAAAAGAGGCGGAAATCGTTGCTCAGGCAGGTAAAAAGGGCGCGGTTACCATTGCGACAAACATGGCGGGCCGCGGTACCGATATTATTCTCGGCGGAAATGCGGAATATCTTGCCCTGCATGAACTGAAAAAACGCCTTATTGCCAAAAAAGCGGACGATGAGGAAATGACCGATGATAAGATTGATATGCTTATGGCGGAGGCGACCGGTTTTGCGGAAACCGAAGATGAGGAAATCCTCGAAGTGCGCCGAACCTTCCGCGAATTAAATGATAAATTTAAGGAAGATTTAAAGCCGGAGCAGGAAGAAGTCAAACAAGCGGGCGGACTGTTTATTATAGGTACGGAACGTCACGAGTCGCGCCGTATAGATAACCAGCTGCGCGGACGTGCGGGACGTCAGGGCGACCCGGGTTCGTCGAAATTTTATCTGTCGCTGGAAGACGACCTTATGCGTATTTTCGGCTCGGACAGAGTTAAAAAGATGGTTGAGACTCTTGGTCTTGAAGAAGATGAGCCAATTGAGGCGAAAATTCTTAATAAATCCATTGAAAATGCACAGAAAAACCTTGAAAGCAGACATTTTGACGCACGCCGCCATGTTTTGCAGTACGATGAGGTTATGAATGAACAGCGTAAGATTATCTACGCACAGCGTCAGATGGTTTTGGACGGTGAAGATATTTCCGGCACAATTAAGGCTATGATTGAGTCGATTATCGATACCGCGCTTGACGATTACATCGGCATAACAGATATCCCGGAACATTGGAATATCCGCGCGCTGACGGAATTTGCAAATCAGTATCTGCTTGCGGCGGGCGAATTTGAAATTTCGCCGGACGAAATTGATACAATCACAAAAGACGATATACGCGAAAGACTTTTGGAAATCGGAACAAAGCGTTATAATGAGCAGTGCGAGCTTTTCGGCGATGTAATGCGCGAAGTAGAGCGTATAATGATGCTGCGTGTTGTTGATACGCTGTGGATGGACCATTTGGACGAAATGGAGCATGTAAAGCGCGAAATCGGTCTGCGTGCGTACGGGCAGCATGACCCGGTAATCGAGTACCGCAATGTCGGCAGTGAGCTTTATGAGGGCATGCTGGAGGCAATAAAGCGCGATACAGTTAAGTATGTGCTTGCTGTGAAACCGCGCCCGCAAGTGGAAATAAAACGCGTGCAGGTGGCGAAACCTCTTGACACGGGCAGTGACGGCTCGCTGGGCAACAGACCGGCGTCGGCAAAGAAAACTCCGGGAAGAAATGACCCTTGTCCGTGCGGTTCGGGGAAAAAATATAAGCATTGCTGCGGAAGATAATCGCAGGTGCATGCCGCAAGGCATATCGGGGGTGCTGCAAAGCGGCGCCCCTTAATGAATTTATCGGTGATACAGCCGGAAAGGATTTGAATAATGTTAGAGTATGAACAGTATAAGCTGGAACTTCAGGGACAGGAAAAAGCAATTACCGACCTTGAGGCGTCGCTTGACATAGCGGGGAAGAAACAGCAGATTGCGGAACTTGAGGCACAGGCGTCCGCACAGAATTTTTGGGATGACATGGAAAAGTCACAGAAGGTTCTGCAAAAGACTAAGCAGCTTAAAGATAAGGTTGCGGCTTATGAGGAACTGAAAACGGCATGGGAGGACGCAATTGTTCTTATCGATTTGGCGAACGAGGAAAATGACGAATCGATGAAGGACGAAATTAAAAAAACGGCAGAAGATATAATGGGCAGAGTAGAAAAAATGACTCTCGAAACATTGCTTTCGGGACAGTATGACCGTTGTAATGCGATAATGACGTTTCATTCCGGCGCGGGCGGTACCGAGGCGCAGGACTGGGTGGAAATGCTCATCAGAATGTACCAGATGTATGCGCAGAAAAACGGATACACGACAGAAACGATTGATATGCTGCCGGGCGATGACGCCGGCGTAAAGAGCGCCACCATATCGATTAACGGTCTTAACGCGTACGGTTATCTTAAATCGGAAAAGGGCGTGCACCGTCTTGTTCGTATTTCTCCGTTTGATGCGTCGGGAAGAAGGCATACGTCGTTTGCATCGATAGAGGTTATGCCGGAGATTGATGATGAAATCGAAATCAATATTAAGCCGGAGGATTTAAAAATTGATACATACCGTTCCTCGGGCGCGGGCGGTCAGCATATCAATAAAACCGATTCGGCGGTAAGAATTACGCATATTCCTACGGGAATTGTCACGTCATGCCAAACACAGCGTTCGCAGCATCAGAATAAGGATTATGCGATGAAGATGCTGAAGGCTAAGCTGGCAGAGATTGCGGAACAACAGCAAAAGGAAAAAATAGAGGATATTAAGGGTGTGCAAAAGGAAATTGCGTGGGGGAGTCAGATTCGCTCGTACGTATTCCACCCGTATAATCTCGTTAAAGACCATAGGACGGGTTTTGAAATGGGAAATATCGGCGCCGTGATGGACGGCGATTTGGAAGGTTTTATTAATGCGTATTTGAAGGCGGCAAGCCTCGGACAATTGGAAAATAAATAGCATGTCCCACGCGAACAAAATTTAAAGGAGTCGTGTTTCGGCTCCTTTTTTGTCAGTGTTATTTAACTTGCGCAAGCCGCAAATATTTTTCTTTGGTCGCAAGCCCGCCGCGAATGTGCCGCTCCGCCTTGTTTTTGTCCAGAACGGAGTGAACCTCGCGCGCAAGAGACGGATTTATGTCCGATAGTCTGTCTGTTATGTCTTTATGTACTGATAGATGAACATTGATACTTTTCGTCTAATCCTATGTCTGCAAGGAGCCTTAAGTATATGTCAATATGCCCGTCTTCAGCCACTTCAATGCGGTCTATGACCCGTTTCAGCATTTCATTGGTAATTTCGGCAGTACTCAGGATATCGCCTATGCTCTTGAATGTATCTGTCAGCCCGTATTCAAGCTTGTCCGCCTGTGTGATGCCGAACTTTATCATCTTAAGCTTTTCTTCAAGCTTTTTGATTTGGTTATTGGTTGAGCCGGTCTTCTCCTTTAAGTCTTCCATTGAAATAATGTCATTATCATACATATCGACATATTTTTGACGGCTCTTTTTCAGTTTTTCTATCTCTTTTGTTATTTCTTTTTCAGTTTTAAGATTTTGGTGCATCGGTGCGTAATTCTTGTTAAAGTCGCTTACGATTTTCTTAATAACTTTTTGCTTATCTTCAATCAGTTCTGTAAGATATTGCTTGATGGAAGCAAGCAGTTCACCTTCGTCTATGACCGTTTTGTTATTACAGGAATCTGCTCCGTTGATATTCCGTCCGCAACACACCCAAGTATATTTATAACCGATTTTAACTTTTCGTTTGGCTTGCCTGAAGAAGTGTCCGCAATCACTGCATTTAAGCAAGGTGCTGAATACATGCTTGCAGTCTTTTCGCTGCCCCTGAGAGAATTTTTGTTTGTTTATCTCCATCTTTTTTTGAGCAATCTCAAAGGTATCTATATCTATAATCGCAAGATCAGGTCTCTCTGTGACTTTCCATTCTTCTTCAGGCTTATCAATTCTGTCGCCTGTCAGGAAATCCTTTACTTCTTCTTTGCCATTGATAATAATTCCGCAGTACATCCTGTTGGTAAGAATTCTGCAAATTCCGTTTTGCGTCCATTTGCATCCTCGCTTTGTTTTAATATTTTCTTCGTTAAGAATTTTCGCGATTTTGCTTGCGCCATATTCTTCGTTTATGTACATTTGATATATTCGGCGAACTACATTTGCTTCAAAGGGGTTAATGTTTAGGTTAAAGTAATCGCCGATAATTTTATCATATCCATACACAAGATTCGGCACCTTGCCTTTTTCAGCGTTTAAGCTTTTACTAAATTTGATTCTCTTGGATGTGTTTTCGCTTTCCTGTTGTGCTACCATTGCAAGCATAGTGAGCACCAATTCTCCGTCCTCAGTTGACAAATTAGTGTTTACGAACACAACAGGTATTCCTATAGCTTTCAGTTCCCTTATTGACTGCAGGAAGTCGACCACGTTTCTTGCCATTCTCGATATGTCTTTTGTTACCACCATATCAAATTTGCCAAGCCTTGCATCCCGCATCAGTCTCATAAATTCAGGACGCTTTCGCATCTGTGTTCCTGAAATGCCTTCGTCTGCATACATATGAGTAATTTCGTGATTGTTTCTTTCTGCAAATTCACCATAGAATTTTTTCTGCATTTCTAAGCTATTTAGCTGATCTGCTTTGTCAGTTGATACTCTGCAATAAGGTGCAATTCTCATAAATAATTACCTCTCTTTCTTGTTTTGTACGCTGTGCACAACACACAACATACCACACAATTTTTCAAAAGTCTACGAAGGAATTTTGATTCCCTCTTAAAATAATACTCCGCCCCAAAAATATCGTTCAGGCGGAGTATGTTTCCTATTTATTTCCTAATCCAAATCACTTTCTGATTCAGAGCTATTTTTTAAGGTTCGTTTTTCTTGATTATCTAAAATCATCTTGGTCAATACTCCCGTTGCCGCCCGTGAAATAAATTCACCGGCTATTTTTTCGGAGTCCGACCTTGTATTTGGATTATGGAAGGTTATATGTAAAACTTGTCCTTTCATATAACATTAGTCCTCCATTTCCAAATTAGATTTATGTTACATACTATGTCTGTCAAAATCCAAATATTCAATTTTTATTATTTAATTTTACTGCATATTCATACCGCCGATCTCGTTTCCTTCATTTTCGCCGAGTTTTTCAACCATTTCCTCTATGTAGCCTTCCGTCAAATCTTTATCACGTGCGTTTTTAATCAATTCAATCAAGATGCAAACCGATGCGGCGGACAGACCTGTTATAAGAGATATTGCTGCTGTGTCGTCCTCGTCATAGCATTTCTTTTTGCTTATCCCCGAAACAGATTTAACAAGGCCAAACACCCTTTTACCAATGCCGTAATTGAGATTATTGACATCACTAATGCCACTGTTATGCGATACACTGCTATG
>CAKSRS010000022.1 GCA_934487205.1 uncultured Clostridia bacterium | reverse complement strand
TTGTAATACCGTCCGCAGAAACCTTACCGCCGGTTATCAACAGAATAGCTCTGGTAAAGTCACTTCGGGAAACACCGGTTATTGTTCCGTTTCCGATTAGTTCCAGACTGCCTCCTGTGACACTAATGCCGCATTTTACGTCGTTTACCGTATAAATGGCATCGGGCGTGGTCAAGGTTTTCTTATTTGTGTCCAAAACCAAATAGTCCTCTGTATTCGTCAGTGTATTTTCTGCCGTACAATCGGCAAGCAGCTTAACAGTTGCCTTTTTTTCGGCTGTGGTATCCAATGCAACAGCCGCCTCCCACGCCGCATCAATTGTGGAGTAATACGTCGTGTTTCCGTCAAAGCTAACGCTTACCGCACCTCCATCGGCTCCGAAAGCTGTCATGGGCAGCGCAGACAGCATTAACGCTACGCCGGTACAAAATGCAATAATTTGTTTTTTCAATTTTTTCATAAATTGACCCCTTTCATCTTTATATAATAGTATATGTTTTTTTAATCCGCTGAGGATTGCCACAATACCTTTTTAAAATACCTTCCTTAAAGCCGTTCAAAGGTAAAAGGTTATATTTTATTGTATCACTCTCTTTTTTCCTGCAGCACTTGGTCGGTTTTGGTTCGCAGCAAAAGCAGCATATCGAATTCTTTAAGAGTAATATCAAGCCCTTCTTTGCCGAACAGCGACAGTATTCTTGACAGGTATTCGACCCTGGTTATGTCACTTCGGCATAACGCAAGATTTTTGAGTTCTTCTTTCAATTTCTCATTCGTATCCAATTCATAATTAAATTTTGCCACCTTGTCAAACGTAACCTTTTTCTTTTTGAAAAACAATATTTTCACCTCCGAACAATCGAATACATTATAAATATAACAAAAAATCACCCTCGCGGGTGGTTTATGTCATAATTGGTCGATTTCGGAACCTAATTGGTCTTTTTTATTTATAAATTTTACATAAGGTGTATCGGCAGTATGCATAGCGTTCTAAAATGGTCACTTTCAGAACACGAAACAAGGAATATTTACACTCTTATTGTATAATGCCAAACTCCTGCACATTTTTCAAATATCCCGATTTTAAGCCATTTGTAAGACTTGAAAATGCAACTCTGACTCTAAAATATCAAACTCTTATACTTAAATTTGCACTCCGATTGGAAATGTCAATAAAAGTGCAGTCGAAATTTACCCCAAAATTGCTGTCTGTAAGCCAGATTTTTGAGGTCTGACTCCAAATTTACTCCAACTCTTTTTATTAGAAAAGAGGTTTGCAATGTATACAAACCTCTTTTTAAGCAGTTATTTAATTACTCTTCTTCAAAGGCATCTTTACCCAAACCACATGTTGGACAAACCCAATCCTCAGGTACATCATCCCACGAAGTGCCAGGTTTTATGCCGTTTTCAGGGTCTCCAACCTCAGGGTCATAAACATAACCACATGGACATACATACTTTTTCATAGCAACATCTCTCCTTAACCAAAGTATCTCTTTAAAAGTCCCTCAAAGCCTTTTCCGTGTCTTGCTTCGTCTTGAAACCGCATTTTGAAAATGCACATAAATACCGCATTTCGACTGTTTTTCTTACTGTGGATTTTATAATTTCCCACGGATTTCCCACGTGATTTTCATTTCCCACAAAGGTGTTATAAGTGCCTTATTTTACTGGCTTTGTGGCTAATATCTCATCGAAGTTCAATCCGTCGTTTTTATCTAAGAATTCTATCAAAGCCTGTCTGGTTACTTTTCTGCATCCTAATTTGGTTGAACGCAGCAAACCTTTATTAATCAAGGCGTAGACATAATTCTTATTAACTTTAAGTAGTCCTGCTACTTCCTTTATAGTATACACTAAATCTTCGTTTTTGTCAATGATTTGGGTGCTTTTTTGCGTCATTTATTTTTACCTCCTCATACTTTAATATGCCATAGTGAAAATAATGGTTAAATTCTTTCCTGAGTTTTTTCAATGCACTGTTCTTTTGCACATATAAGCTATTCATATTTGTATCCAATAAAAAAGCTATCTCTAATAGTGTGATATCATTTAAAACATTTAAGATGATAATTATACGCTCTATTTTCGATAACTTTAGAAGTGCTTCAATTATTATGGAATTGTCAATTGTATAATACAATATATGTATTGCAATTTTATCAAAAATTTTTCTGCTTTCTATGCTTAAATCCTTTTCCGTAAAGGATAAGTTCAGATTATTTTCGTGTTCGTTGTTCTGATACCAAGAAGTAATTATATATAGTAAATTAAACATATTTTTTCACCTTCCGTTCATAGTATGTATGTGTACCGTCTTGTGGACAAAATTCCTTCCCCGACGCTCGTAGCTTACGAGTCCATAGAAATTTCATCTCTCCGCCTTCACTGTGGCCGAGCTGCGTTTTACAGAAGTATCATTATACCTCCTGTTGTGTCATGGCGAAATACGGTTGCAAGCCGTATATTATTACTCTTGGTTCTGCTTGCCGGGCAGACGGATAGCCGCTATCAACAGAAGAATGTATCGGTTCGGACAATATTCTGTTTTCAAAGATCAGGAGATGTCTTCACCTATAAGAACAACGGCTTTTTATATAATCTAATCAGTATTAGAAAAAATTTTCAAAAGTTTGAGCAGCCCTCTTACGAGAGCTGCTCTGCGTTAAATAGAGAACTTACTGATGTTCAAAGCTATATGCATTAAAATGTACTGTCTCAAATCCTCATCAAGCTTTCCGTCAATGACAGAATATCGGTCGATAAGCGGTGAATACTGTTCCAGTATTATTTCAAGTGCATAATGTTCTCCGGCAACTGCTACCGTCAGTATGTTTCTAAATTCGATATTGGTCATGACTGCTCACCGTCCTTATCAAGCTCATTTCTCAAAGCCTTTAATGCCTTATACCTCTGGTTGTAGACATATTGCGGTGAACAGTTTAGCTTTTTTGATATTTCATCCGGACTTATGTTTTCTACAAATAACATAGTCAGGATGCGTTTGCGCATAAGCGGCAGTTTTGAAAAGGCCTCTGCAAGTCTTTCTTCCTCAAACTCAAATTCCGATTTCGTATATACATTGGCGGCTAAATTCTGTGCCGGCAATGCTGATTCCGGTATTTCTTCCAGATATAGAGTAGGAGGTTGCCTTTTGAGTCTTTTTATGTAATTTATTTTTGCGTTTCTGACAACCTTTTCAAGCCAAACCGTAAATCTGCCTTTTAGTTCATCGTGATTTTTGTATTCCTCTGTATGGTGCATTGCTATACCTCCGTTTGGCATACCACCATAGCAGGGATACAACATACCACGATGGTATGCTGTGATTTTTAATTTTATAAGTGCCGCTTTTAATCACAGAAATCAGAACATCGGAATCACCCCCTTTGCAATAAAATAAAAAACGACCATATTGCGTATAAGCGCAACATAGCCGTAAAAGACAATAAAAAGCAAAGGTAACATATGTAAGACCTTTATATAATAACAAACATAATGTTATTTTCCTGTTAGCAACCTCTCCTTAACATAGTTAATTCCCCTTATCTTTTTTTGCTTTGTATAATATAATTCATTGATTCAACAACATTCTTAATACTTTCACACACAACAACCCGCTCTTTAACAGGAAAAGTATTTATAATATTTGCAACCTCGTTCAGATACACTTTTTCCGGGTACAAATAATTCTCAACCATCAACTGATCTATCGTAACACCCAATGAATTTGCAATTTTAACTGCAATATCCAAACTCGGTTTATTATTTCCGTTTTCTATGTGGCCAATATGACCTATACTGCAATCACACATTTCGGCAAGGCTTTCTTGAGTCATATTTGCAATCTTTCTATACTTTCTAACATTTTCACCAAAAACTACATAATCCATTTTGTTCGTCTCCTCATAATATATTTTACTATAACAGACCGTAATTTTGAAGAAAGTACAAAGCGGATTTATGCTCTGTCAGTAGAATTTAAGCTATATTTAACATATAAACTGCTTAAAAAGACAGATAAGCCCACCGACAGTGCAGTAGGCTTATCTATTAAGCGTTAAAACAAATTTATATTTTCAAGCATTTTTGCAACATCTTCCTCCAAGCTTTCCTTATCTATTTTCTCACTCTCCGTTCCGATTTCATTAGAAATATGTGCGGAAGATAGCTTTTCATCTATTAACTTACGAATAAATTCTTCAACCTTTTCCCAATCATAGCCTGTTGCTCTGATTTCTATTTTACAGCTTTCTTCCGATAACTGAGGATGTTTTTGCAAATATTCCGTCAAAGCACTGATGATCACGCGGCTTTTTTTGTTTCCCAGTCTTTCAAGCAGTTCTCCGATTTGCATGTTTTCGGGAGTATCTGAGCTGAATTGCAGGGAAAATCGGTATTTGCCATCTTTTTTCATGCTAACCCCTCCGAACCGGGTGCTTGCATTAAGATATGTAATTTCTGATTACCGAGCATTTCATATCCCAAAGCATTTGCATTTGGATTATCAACAAAATCCGCTTTTGCTACCAACGGGGACTGCTCTAAAAACGGTCGCAGCAGTATACTTCCGCCGCCGATAAATATAGCGGGATTTGAACGCAAGTCAACCTGAAGCTCTCGCAGTTGATTCAAAATATTATCGGCATGCAACTTTGTAGCGCCGCAAATTGTCTGTTTTACATCATCAGGCAGAATGGTATCCGCATCGGTAAGAACCGCACTGATGTGTTCATCTTCTATAAGCATATCATGCAATGCACTTACTTTACGCATAATTTCGTTGTTCATCGTGATAATACCGGTTTCAAGACTGCGGCAGAATTGCAAGTCCGGTTTACCGTTTTTAAGAAGCAAAACATCTGTCGTATAACCGCCGATGTCTATTACAAATACTCTCAGTGTATTTACAATCTTGCTGCTGTTGGGAACAACTGCCGCAAAAGCCTGCGGAAATACCATTACATGATCTATTATGATATTATACGGCTTGTCCTTATATACAAACTTTATCAAATCCCGATTCTTAAAGTAATCGGCAAATTTTTCTTTCAAAGCACCGTAATGTTCAGGCGGCAGACCGACACTTAAATCTATCTTCTGTATTCCGATTCCGCTGCCATGTGCCTCAAGCTCTTTTGCAATCGCAAATAAAGACAGAATAAAATAACGCTCATCCCGTGTTTTATCCCGCATATAATTTAACCTTTTGCCGGAAAGAGTCCAATACCGACCTGCGTATTCAATAATTTCATCTGTAAGCGGCGGCTTAACCGTGTGTTCGGACAGACCGGACACAAATGAAAAATACGGTGTTTTAACGGCATAATTACCGTGATCAATAGCTATTAGCATAATATAACCTCCAAATTTATTTTATATACTATTACACGAAACCAAATGCGTATTTGCAACTCAAATGAGTATTTTCGTTAAAATACATATAAAAAAGAGGCGAGCATAACACCCACCTCTTCATTGGTTCACTTAGCTTTCATAGGCGTTCCAAAAGTTCAGACGGCTTTATAGCCGTAACTTTACTGCCTGAGAAGTCCTTAATATTTCTTGTAACAATATAATCTGCTTTAATTCTGGACGCACAAACACTTTGGAGCGCATCTTCGTAGTCGTCAAACCCGAGCTTGACAGCTTTTGTTAAATCTGAGCTTTTCAAATCCGCTATTGTGAAAATAAGTGAGAGCTTTTCAAGAATGTCACTTATTTTATCTGCATCAAGCTCTTTTCTCATAATATAGATTATGTTTGGAATTGAAAGTGCAGATATATATCCTGTTATTTTGTTAACTTCGCATAATCTGAATACTTTCTGAGCATCTTCGACAAACGGTAATCTGTTGCACAAAACATCAAGAATGACATTTGTATCAATCAGCACTTTCATATTTGCTCATCCTTTCCGCTTTCATTTTCTTATCATCATAATCATTTTTTAAGACACCTACCAGAGAGTCGGAAAGAAATGAAACAGTTTTATCATGCGATATAAGTCTTGCCATTTCCAGACCATTACGCAGGATAATGACTTCTTCGCCTGTTTGTACCAATTGAAGATACTTACCGAAATTATTCTGAATATCAGTTGCAGTTACAGTTGTCATATAAAACGCCTCCTTTATTGGCTAATATTATTATACACTATTTTAGCTAATATGTCAAGGGTTTAGCTAAAATACTTTATATTTATTTTGGCTAATTATTTTGAATTTATACTTTATTATTGATAACGCATAAGAAAAGCGTGCATATAATCATCAAGCCCCTTGTATTCGGGATTCCATAGATATGTTCCGAATGGAATACCGATTTCACCAAGAAGTAATGATAAATCTGCGAAGGCTTTTTGAACATTCGGATTTGTCAGATAATCCATGTCAAAAGCCGTCATAAGTTCTCTGACACCGAGTTCACGAAGTCTTATAATCGTATCCTTCAGCTGAGTCAGTGAATTAACTCCCGGTACAGCAATAACAGAATGACCTGAAAGCTCGTGAATAATATCGGCTTTCATAGGCCCTTCCGTTATCAACATAAGAGAGCGTATCGGACCTGCAATATGAGTCCAGCCTTCAGCATGCCGTCCGTCTTTTCTATCCACACTGGAAAACCAACGGAACTTTCTTTTTTGAACATTATCACGCCGTATTTGCATCGCTTGAATTTTTTTATTTTCATCGCAGACCGGAATTAAAATTCCTCTTTGTTCGTTCACAAAAGTCCAATCATTGTTATCCAACCGATAAAAACCGGGAACACCTGAAAGGTTCAATCCTTCATCTGCAATCTTTTTTGCTATTGCTGTCATACCGACAGCCGGCGTAGATTTGTAACCCAGTCGTGCAATGGCATCTTCGTTCAATCCGCGGTTAAGCAGATTATTCTTGTGATCGGATGCTAATGTCAGTTTAGACAGCAACGAAGAATACACCAGATGCCGTGTTTCAATATCAGCAAGAGGACTTTCCAAATCCAGAATATTCACCGAACCAATATACTTTGGCTTATGCTCTGCTTTTTCAAGCGGCTCTGTGCGATTTATAAGGTCGTTAAGAACCTTATCCCTCGGCACATCCGAAAACAATGAGTATAAATCAAAAATACCGCCGTGTTCGCCACATTTCGGGCATCTGTAAACCTCTTTTTTTAGGTTAATATTCAAATGCTTTTGCTTTGGTTTTGTGTCGCAGTATGGGCAGCTTATATTATATGAGCTGCGTCCGCTTCGCGGCATAGGCAACCCGAGTATGGATATAATCTCAAGCATACTGAATCGTCTCATTTCGTCCTCCTTTCCGAGAGTGGCATAATGCCACCCTCGTATTTTGACTTGCTTTATTCATTGTTCTCGCTTAGCGCATGCTCGCATATCAACTTTGCAGCCTCGCTGATGTCCGGATTGCCTTTGTATTTGTTTGCAACCCACACCAGAGCATGAGGATCTACCGTAAGAACTTCCGCCAAGGTTTTACCGCTGTATTTTGTTATAGGGCATAGTGTCTGATATGCCTTTTCAAGCTTTTCCTCATCGGTCAGTTCTGCCGAATATTCTTCAGCAGTATACTCACTTTCCGGGTTCTGTGATGAATCGGTGTCAGGAACCGTACTCTCTGTAATTACGGAATTGTTTTGAGTATCACTCTGTTTTGCCGGAGTTCGTTCAAACTCATTCGGAGTAACAGGATCAAAGTCTTCGCCGGCAATTTGAAACTGCAAACCGAACCCGGCATTGCGAAGTGCAATGCCGATTGCGGCTGTCTGCGCCCACTCTCTCGGAGAAACTGACGGATTTTCTTCGGAATATGTCCGCGATGCCGACGCTTCGGAAAGATAGCAATCCACCGGATCCTTATAATTTGCATATATTCTTGCCTTTGCAACAAAATACTCCTTTTCTTTCGTTACCTGAACGGCAATTTTGCTTTCAGGATATTTAAGCTTGAACCATGCAATCTGAATCATAACGGGCAGGCGCTTCATTGTTTCGCCTGTTTTCAAATCCGTATAATCCACAGCAAGTGGAGTAGGATCAAATCCTTCGACTGCATTGATTTTTTCAATTATTCCCTTTGCTCTTTGTATAGCAATAGCTTCATTCGAGTTATTCTGACTCATCATTTAAGCCTCCTTGATTTCTATGAATGTTTCTCTGTACTGCACCCACGCACATAAAAATGTGTTTATCATGCGTACAATACGGTCTTTGTAATCATTTTGTCCTTTGGGACTAAAATACGAAAACTGTTTCTCTGCATCGCTGAACACATTTTTTAAGCTGTCAGACGCTGCTTTGCGTTTCTTTTTCCCGTTTTCATCAGTTTTGGTTCCGAAAATTCTCTCATCCAAAAGAAAGTGAATGTACCTGTCAACCAATTGAAAATGGAAGGCAATAACCTTTGTTTCAATCGTTGCGGGTGAAGTTTTGCAAAAGCTTTGCAGGGTTTCCAAAACCGAAATCCGATAATTCAACTCCTGCATAACAAAATTATCTTCAATCGGCAGACTGTTCGCAGCAATTTGAGATGAGAGTGCTTCTTTTTTTGTTTTGTACCTGTCTAAAAGTATAGCCATTTTGATATGTCCCTTCTTTCTTATTTTGATAGTTCAATCAACCGCATAGCAAGACAAGTCCCGCGCCGGTTTATTTCAGACTTTGAGATTGCCATATGCAGAGCTTTTTTATCACCGATTATAATAACTTTTTCCTTGCTTCTTGTAATTGCAGTATAGATAAGAGGTCGGTTAAGCATGATATAATGTGCGTTCTGGATATTGATAATAACAGATTTGTATTCCGAACCCTGCGATTTATGTATCGTAGAGGCATAACCCAAATCTATCTGATCCATGTCATTTATATCATATTCCTTTATTTTTCCGCCGCCGAAATCAATGCTTACCGTGGTATCGTTTCCGACCTTTGAAATATCGGTTATATAACCGATATCGCCGTTGTTGACATCTTCATGGTTTTTTATCTGCATTACTTTGTCTCCGTGACGATAGCTTTGATTTCTGAATGTTATACCGCCTGTGCCGGGGTTAATGATTTCACGAACCGATTCGTTTATGGAATTAACTCCGGTTGCTGTCTTTTTGCGAAACGGTGTAAGCAGGGCAACATTGTCAATTCCGTATTTAGAGGTTTCACGAATGTAGGTATCAACCATAATCTTTGCGGATTCCTCAAGGTTCGGTGAGTTTATAAACTCAAAATCATCTCCGTATTCAAGTTCATGATCACCATGTCGTATTAACCGTGCATTGACTGCAATTCTGCTGCCTGAGTTTTGCCGGAATACCGTATCCAGTCTGACAGTCGGAACGCACCTGCTCTCAATCATTTCCGAAAGCACTGCCCCCGGACCGACCGATGGGAGCTGTTCTGAATCACCGATTAAGACAATCTGGCAATTATGCTTCAGTGCATCGAACAGCATTCCAGCAATATGAATATCAAGCATTGATACCTCGTCTACAATTACAAAATCAGCATCCAGCAATTCAGGTTCACTGTAATTGCCCGAGTCATCTGCAAACAGATTCAGAGCCTTATGGATCGTCGAAGCATCAAAACCGGTTGATTCTGTCATTCTCCGCGCTGCACGCCCTGTCGGTGCGCAACACTTGATGTCCTTGTCGGAATTGTTTTTTCGATAGATCTCAATTATGGCTTTTTGAATCATTGTTTTTCCCGTTCCCGGGCCGCCGGTAATAATAGATACGCCGTTTGTCAATGCCGCTTTTATTGCTTCACGCTGTTCGGCAGCAAATGTAACATTGAATTTTTTCTCGGTTTCGGCAATATCCTTATCAATGTGAGTGTAGCTCGGAACTCTCACATTCCGTTTGCGCTTTATAATCTTATATGCTAAATCCGATTCGGTTTTAGCCATTTCAGAACGATACACAAATCCGGCATAAGAAACCAGCCTTCCTGTATATACTAGCTTTGACGCACGGTTTGCAAGCATCTGCTTGGTAAGCTCAGGTGTATTCAGCAGCTTTTGACACTCGCTGATAAACTTGTGCTTTTCCATACAGATATGCCCGTCTTTCTCAGCATTCATAAGTGTGTAGACCAACGCCTGATCCGCACGCTCGGTTGATGTTTTGCTCAAACCGAAGCTCATAGCAATCTTGTCGGCTTCGATAAAGCCAATACCGGAAATCTCGCAAAGCTGATACGGATGGTTTCTCACGATATTCATTGTCTTTTCTTTGTAATGCTGATAGAATTTTATGGCTTTATTCGCCGTAATTCCGTGCGGCATAAGAAAAGCAATAATATCTCTTGCACCATGGTTGGCAAGATATGAATTATATATTTTTTTCAGTTTGTTTTGGCTGATACCTGATACCTGCAAAAGCTTTTCGGGTTCTTTATCGAGTACATCAAGTGAATCGTTACCGAAAACATTGTAGATTTTCTCTGCAACCTTTGGACCGATCCCCTTTATCTGTCCCGAAGAAAAATATCCGATAATTCCTTCTTTGGTATGAGTTATAACCTCCTCGTAGTTTTCAACCTCAAACTGAATACCGTGTTTGGAATTTTTGCTCCAGTGTCCTTGAATATCATAACGGATATTGTCTGCTGTCGGTAAGCAATATCCGACGGCCTTTACCTGCGTTACAACATTTCCTGTACTGTCCTTAACATTTTCACACGGATTGTATACGGCAACCATATATTGTCCGTTTGCTGCTGTACTGACATCGTGCGGATAAATTAATCTTTCAAATTGACATAGCATTTTTTGTCTCCTTTCTGATTTACCTTGTTTATCATACCGGCACCAGAACTTTTCTTGTTTTGGCAACATAGTATTCCTCATCTTCAACTGAATAGTTTTCGGCTATGGAAACAGCTTGTTTTACAAGCCTGTCCGCCAAAGAATCAAGTTCCTGTACCAGACTGACACGCTCTCGCAATTCACTCATAGACCAATCCTCAAAATCTTCACCGTCATCTGTGCCTCGCCCCGGATAAACGGAAATGCTAATCGGTACAACAGTATAATCAACTCTTGTCGGCCGCTTGCATTTGCCGCATATATTGCTGGTTTCAGTTACAGAACTGAAATTGTTCTGACCGCAGTGTGTGCAATAGGAACGGTATTTCGACGGCTCACAAAAGCCGTGATATAAAACAAGGTATCCGCCGTTTCGACCGTTCATTCCTGCCTGCCAGTGATAATTATGCTGCTCGTTAAATTCGTCCAGCAAATCACGAAGATAATCAAAAAGCTCCTGAGATTCCGTCATTTCATAAAGCTTGTTTTCAATCTCACGGCTCAACCCGAGCTTATATATTTTGAGATTGCAGGCATATGATGTGGAACGGTTCCAGGAGTTTGCTGTGTAGTATCTGAAATGATTTTTAAGATACTCTGTCATTTTTTTGCGGTTTCGCATATCAATCTTTTGAGCAAATTCAATCATTGGTCAGCACCATCCTGTCGATAAAACTGTCCGGATCTACCGATGAGAGTGCCGTATGCTTTAAGTCGAGCGATATCTGCTGCTTTTGCGCACCGTTTGCGGTTGCAATTTTCTTGACAGCCACAAACAATTCTTCATCAAAAACAAGAATAGGCATTCCAAGACTTGCGGCTTTGCCGATTTCGCCTTTCATACCTTCACTGATTCTGTTTCCGCATACATACAAAATATCGCACTGTTCCAACAGCTTCAGTCCGAACTCAAGCGCAAGCGCTCGCTCCGCTGGAGAATTATCTCCGAGAATGGTGGGCAATACCGCATGAGGTGCTTTGCCGTATACGCACATATGCTCAGTTGCATAACTCACATAGCAGCGTGCCAGCTCAATGTTTTTGAAAAACTCATTTACGGTCGGTGCTTTCAGAGGGGAGCAAATATATGCCTTTCTGAATGTGCGGTTGTAGTTTAATAGTTTCATAGTCATTTCTGCTTCAAAACTGCTCATTAAAATATTTTTGTCCATAAAAACTTTCCTTTCTTTGTTAAAGTGGCTGTACCGATACTTTAAGTTTTCTGCTCTCGGAAGTGGATACCACGCTGTCATAAATTGTCGGGTAATCTCTTTTGAGAGCAGAGGTATCGGTTCTTTTACTCTTTTTTGTAGCAAAATCAATTAAAATCTTGTCTGCGGTTGTTGTCAAAATGCCGTGTTCGTGATTCTTCATTAATTCTGCAATTCGCACTGAATGTGCTTCAACCTCCGATTCATATTTTTTGATTTCCGATTTGCAATCTGAGATTTTCCCTTGCAAATCAATAATTTTTCTGAGTGGCTTTTCGTACTTTGACGGAAATTCGACGGTCGGAAGTGCCGGTACGCTTGAACCGTATATTTTTGCCAAAGACTCCATTGCTAATTTGGGAGCAACACCTGCCATTGTAGGCGGTTTGTCGTGAATGAGACTCCAGTTCCATTCTTCAAGACGCTCAAAAATCATATCTTCTTTTGCTTTGTCGCGTTCAATTCCCGGTATTGCCATATCCGAATCCGGATTATTACCCCAGATTGTAGAAAAGTCTCCGATATTAACATCCAAAACACCAAGATAATACCTGAGCTGTAATTCATAATAAAGCGGAATAGCGCCATCATCCCAAGAAGAAGATTTACGATAGGTGCAGCTTTTGCATTCAAGAATGCCTGCCTCACCGTCGCTTGCACGTGTAAAGCGTCTATCAAGGTCAGCCAACGCATATGGAAAATCGGCGTGCTGATACATATAGGTATCGTCTGTTACCTTATTGCCGGTCTTTTTTTCATAAAAATGTGCGGCAATCGGTTCAAGAAAATGTCCCATTTCAAGCTGATTTTCATTAAGTTTTGCCGGATTCTTAATGCGTCCTTTCTTTACCATCCACAGTTCCAGCGGCGTAACCCACGGGGAAACACCAAATACCGCTGCGACATCGCTGCCGCCTATGGTGTATTCAATATCGCCTTTCGGTCCGTGCGCTCTGCATTCAAGCCAGCGTTCATTGGTCATACCGGCCGTATCGCAAAGAATATTCGGGGCAGACATTAGTAATCCACCGCCTTTGCAAGGTCATAATCTTCCCATCTCAGACTCAATGCACGCGCCATATTTTCTTCTATGGTCAACATTTTGCCTTCGGGAACACCTGAGCTTTTTGCAATAAACGGAATTTCCTGCATAGCCATAAACACATCATGAGCCGTAGCCGGTCCGTTTCCGCACGCCATTTCGTACATGCTTATTGCTTCGACTGCCGCTTTTTTGGGCAGACTTAGTTTTTTACAGATACGAGTCATAGCATTAACCGGATAGCTGAGCGTTACTTCCATGAGTTTCTGAAGTTTTGCAACCGAATCTCCGAATTGTGCGAAAAGCTGATCAAGCGACGCATCAAAGTCCGCAATCTTTGATTGGTGCCTGTGATCGACAGCGACGCAACCGCCGATATGGATCGGATATTGTCCGCCGACCAGCAGTGCGGAAACCTTTGCTGAGGCAACACCTGTATCAGAGGTGATAAATCTTATTCCCGGAACGATTTTTGAAGCAAAGGTGCCTTTGCCTTGTGCAGCAAGCACTTTCGCATATGCACCGAGCAAATCTTCCTTTTGTGCCGGCATAGTCCATTCGGCGCTTGTAAAGGAGTGGTCTGCATATCCGGTTACAAAGTTGTTGCCGGGGAAACGTGCGTCCAGCTTTGTTTTGAGTGCATCCAAAAGTTCGGGAATCGGCAATATCGAATAATCCGACGCATCACCGGAATGTACTGCCGACACCTTTTCATCACGGATAAGCAGTAAAGCGTCTGCCGAATACAGCTTATAGCAGGAATTCAATACCTTTGCCAGAACCTTTCGCTCCAGCTTGGCGAGAGAATTACCGCTGATTTTAGCCCGATCAAGCAGGCTTTTGTAGGCTGTGTCACGGATAGGATAGTTTTTGCCATCCACTTCCATAGCAAGCCCCAAATTTTCTGTCGTGTCCTCGATTGCGTCTGACGTAACCTCACTTGCAAAAGCAGATGTATTTACATACAGCGGCGACGCCTTATCCAACGCTTTGACTTTCAATGCGTTAATAGGGCATCTGGTCCATTTTGTGTGTGCCTCCTGTTCTTTGTTGTAGTCCTCTAATGAAAGAAGACTGCTAAAGGTTACATAGTAACCATCCTGACATTTTTGCATCATAATAAATGCTCCTTTCTTTGATTTGCGGTTTTACCGCCTTTGATTTATATAACAAAAGCCGGCAAACCATAAAGGAATGTCGGCTTTTTGTCCAAAATGAATTGGTATGAAATAAAAAAAGTGCCAGATAGCACATTTGCGTGCTAAATGACACTTTGAAACTCTGATATACTTTGATTTCTCTTTAGAAACCTTGAAACTTATACAGTTATTATATCAGATTTTTCTCAAATAGTCAAGCTATTTTCAAAGAATAGAGCATAAAACTGAATTTTAATTCTTCAGTGCGGTAATCGGTACAACAAATACACCATCCTCGCGTCTGTATGCAGCATTTGACATACCGCAAATCACGCACAAAACAGATGGCGGTATGCCGTCTTTTTCCTTTGCAATAGCATCGCGAAGAGCAACAAGCTCACGGGCAGCGCTTTCTATTTGGTTTGCTCCGAGCTTTATCTCAAAAGCCGACCAACGGCCATCAGGCAGTTCAACAACAGCGTCAATTTCCTTTCCGGCATAGTCTTGATAATGATACAGCTTCCCGTCAAATGATTCCGCGTATATCTTCATATCCCTTTCACACAGCGCCTCAAATAAAAAGCCGAATGTATTAAGGTCATTTATGAGATGTGCCGGCGTCACTTTTAACAATGCACATGCAAGTGACGGATCGGATAAATGTCTTTTTTCAGCCTGCTTTACTCTGACGGAGGAGCGTACATGAGCGGAGAACGGCTCTTGATTATCCAAAAGGAACAGCCTGTTAAATAAATCAAGGTATGAAGCGACAGTATCTGTATCTATGTCATTATCATCAATTTCCTTTATATCATTCTTCAGTGTTTTGTTTGTTGCTGTCGTGCTTTCATTTCGTGCAAGCGAGCGCAGCAAAAGCCGCATTTTTGCTTTATCACGTTTAATTTCATCTACGCGAAAAGCATCGTCTTCAATAACGGCATTCAGGTATTCTGCCGGCAACAGCATTGCCTGTTCAATAGGGATATCCAGATTTCCCGGCCAACCTCCGCGGACAATATACTCTGCAAGATTTTTGAGTTCGACTTCACCCGTCATTGCAGGTTTCATATTTCCTTCGCACAATTCTTCAAGTGAAACACTTCCGCTTGAATTGCCGGACTCAAAAAGCGACATCGGCCGCATTCTGAGTCTGGCTATTCTGCCTGCGCCGCTATGCAATATTCCTTTTCTTTTTGGGGTAGATGAACCGGTTAAAATAAAGTTTCCTTTACTGCCGCGTTCATCGACCTTGCTTCTGACTGCATCCCAAAGCGGAGGACACTCCTGCCATTCATCAATCATCCTCGGAGTTTCACCATCTAAAACCAGTTCCGGCGAAAGCTCCGCCAATTGCCTGTTTTGAAAGTTGCCCTTTGGATCTCCGATGTAAATTTCACTTTTGGAATGATACGAGGAAGTCCATGTTTTTCCGCACCATTTTGGTCCTTCCACACATATAGCGCCGAAAGCGTTAAGATACTTTTCTATTTGTTTATCAATTATACGCGGTCTATATAATTCCTTTTTCAATTGAAATCGCCTCCTTGTAAAGCACATTATAACACATTCGGTTTGATTTTGCAATAACATTCGTACAGATTTTGCGTTTTCATTCGGTCTGATTTTAAAATTCCATTCGGTGTGATTTTATTATATGCGTATTTGCTGTAAAATATTCACTTATGTTTTATTTGAAAAAGGCACATCGCAAAAAAGCCGATCACTCCGCCGAGCATCAGACCGATAACAAACGATAATAATGCACTCATGATTACACCTCCTGAATTTACGCGTAAAAAAAGGGTGCTGCCAAAGCAACACCCTTTTAGGTTAAACTATGCAGTTGTTCTGCTTAGTTTCCACATACCGCGTTCGGTATGAATGAAATAAGCGGGATTATACTGCAATGTCTGGCGGATTTTTTCTTTCCACCATTTATTTTGTTTTGCCTTTTTGTGTTCTGCAAGTTGCTCATACAAATATGACAGCGGTACGGCTTCAGTTTTTTCTTCAAGAACTGCTGCCACAACATCACGCCATGTAGCGCCGGGCATATCCCGTATGTCCAAATTTTGTTTTTTACTAAACAGCATCGGAAATATGATGGGATTGTCCTTGCGCACAATCATCACATATTCGTGCAGAATAGGGATAAAATGTCCGCTGTAGCTTATATTATCCGAAAAGCAGTTATGCTGTGCCTTAATGATAATGTTTTCGAGTGTTCCGGGCTTTATAATTTCGGAAATCATACTATAAAGTTTGCCTTTCTTTTTTATATCGCCCATAAGAACTGCCATTCGTCCGCCTTTTTGCAAGGCGCTATACTGTTTCATCATTGCATAATTCATAACTTCAACGAATTTATTCCAGTCCTGTATGCGTGAAAGGTCATGCTCAATCGGATCATATCCGAATTTACTCATAACATCTGACGCTTTATACATAACATCGGAATACACAATAATATCCCAGTATGGCGGATGCCAGAAAACAAACTCCGGGCGTTCGGGAATATCGCAGCTTAAAATGTCAAAACCGCTGTGCAAATCATAAATGTTGCTTTTGATTTTGCAATTATCGGCAGCAGCTTTTGTTGTTCCGCTTCCGCACATATAATCGCATATTTCGCTCGGCTTAAAAAAGGATATTAAATCCTCAATAAGCTTCGGGGAACAATTTCCACGATAACGGTTATTTCCGCCGATGCCTCTCTCAGGGTATGAAACAATGCTTGTAAGTTTCCTGTCGGGCATAATTTATACCCCCTTAGTACCAAAAACTATCTTGGTTCTGCCTGGATTCCGCTTCTTCAGCCGGAAACTCATTTTCTCCGATTATAACGCATTCGGAGGTCAATGTTCCAGTAATAACATAAGGTGCGCTGACAATGTCGCTGATCTCTTTTGTATTCAGATTAACTTTGCAAGGTGTTAAAATAACACTGTCATTATCGTATACTGAAACAAAGAAAGCGTCTTTTATGATAGTTCTTTGCTTTTTTTCTGCATCCTGCCGCGACCAAATCAACAATATCAAATGAGATATTATTACACAAGTGATTGTGTTGGTAACAAAGAAAGCAGAGCCATAGCCTTTCAATAAGATGTTTAATGCATTGAACTCCATAAGGAAAACACCGATTAACACTGTAGAATAGGCTTTAAGACTCAATCCTAAACAGGAAGCTCCATCGTAAATATCTCTGGTTTGTTTTATGTATCCGGTCAGAATAATAAAGCCGCCGATACATTGCAGTTGTTCATAAATCATTTTTCATTCTCCTTACTCGAATTTTCATCTTGTTGGTTTTGATGTTCAATTGCTTCAGCAAGTCTGTTAATGGCAGCTGTAAGCTTAGGTAATTGAACTTCAAAAAATCTTTTTCCGTATACGGTTTCATGAAATTGCATTGTTTTTATTCTCCTCGCTAAATTGTTTTTTTGAGTATTCCTCAACCATTCTGAATGCCAGTTCAGATATGCTTTGCCAATAGGCCTCCCAGTATGTATCATTTTTACTGAGTGCAGTCCGGATACGATCGGGCAGATCCTTATCGGTTATCATGGCATTGTACTGCTTGTCTGTCATTTTTTCAACTTCATCCCACTGTTCAATTTGGGATACAAAATCCTCAACCCTTGATTTACTAATATAAGCATTGGCAAAGTCTGAAACAACAGAATCATTTACCGACACACTATGAGATGTGATATCGACAAGATAATGACTTGAAGAATAGTATCCGTCAAGATAGGCTTCATAATAATCATTACCATAGTCCTCAATGAGTTCGTCATCATCAAGCCAACGCTCAACACTGCCGTCCTCTTTTTCATTTTTGATTTTTTCACAAAGCTTTTTCTTTGCAAGCATATAATCAAGAAATATCTCAGTTGTATGACCGTAATCATCATCGTATGCCCAATCCTCTTCAAGAGAATAAATTGTGATTTTGCGTCCGTCAGTCTTTTCTGTGAGACTTTTTATCATGTCAGGAGCCATAATAACGCTATCCAATGTAATATCGTCAAGCTTTTTAGGTGCCTTATACAAATCCGAAAACCTTTTTCCCAGTTCTTCAATATCTTTCGGAAACAGCGGCGGATCAAATTCGCAATAAATATCCGGAGTTTTATTATCGGTTTCCTTGTCTGTACCATCTCTGATTTCAACAATTCTGCCGAACAATCCGGAATACTCACTGTTATTTAAAGCCACAATTTCTTCGCCGATATAATAAGTATTACCATCATATTCAAAAGGTTTATTTATTTTTTTTAATATCATAATAAAATCCCCCTTAAATGTGACAGTCTACACTGACCAATACAGCGTCGTCATCCAAAGAATTATAGAACTCGTCAATCATATTGCGCCATTCCTCAAAAGAACGCTTGTCGGTTTCCTCATCTACCGTACATTCATCACAAGAATGATAAATCCCATCCTGCAAATAGGCATGAGCATACTGTGAAAATATGTGTTTGCACATATCTTTTACGCCTTCTCTGGTTAAATATTCCGATAAGGTTTCGCCCTTACTGTATAATAACTGCCCACAAGCACTGACGCCGTTTTCTGTGATTCTGCAATAGTGTTCTTCCGGAATGATCCCGGTTTCAAAGATTTTCTTATATTCTTTGTATTCCCGGATTGCCTCATTAAAGATGCATCGGCGCATCTCTTTCCATTGAATATCTTTTTTTCGTGCCGCTGAAACCCAACGATATCCCTGTGGAGCTTCATAATAATTATCGGGATAATCGCGGTCGCCGATATTGAAGTCGGTACATTCCTCTTTGACGAGGAACATTTTGGGCCAACGACCGCCTATGCAATACCAATCATAAAAAGCATTCGGATTATATACATAACCATAACCTTCATATTTATCGTTATAGTCCATATATTTTTCCAGTTCAGCAAAATCCTTAAAGCTTTTATACAGCTTTTTATACGGGTAATCAGGAAGCGCCGTCATTTTCTTCGCCGCCTTTGAGCGTTTTTCGTGTTTAAGCTGTCCGAAATATTTTTGATATACAAGTCCATCACGAATGATAAACTTATCGAAAATAATATGGTTATGAATGCTGACAATTTTGCCACCCGGAAGTTTTATACAATCTACAGACTTATTTTCATATTCATTTTTTAAGTCATCCGTATGATCTTCAAACTCCAGGTATTCAGGGTTCTCCGTACACTCGCTGTATGGTTCAAGAAGTTCATCAACCGCTTGATAAACTGCTCTTGCAAATGTATTGCGCATCCCCCTAAACCTGCTAAGATAAATTTCATTCATAATCATTGCTCCGAAGCTATCTTTATCACATCTTTCAAGAGCGACCTCTAAGTTGTTTATGGTGTTTTGTATTTCACGATCTGTTTCTATATCGGTTTTAACCTCCGGTATATCCACTGTTACCAATGTTCTGCTATGCATAATATTTTTTCATCCTTTCGTTTTTTGATATTATGCGGGTAACAGTGGAAAATCCATCAGTTACCCGCATAGCGTGTTTTTATACCCTTATATGTCGCTTAATCACTGATGTAAGCTTAGCGGGTAACTGTTCAAGATCGGTAATATCCATAAAGGAATCACCGTATATTCTTTCTATACTTTCTTTGTCGTCGCCTATGGCGGCGGCTATGAGAAGAACTCCTTTGCGCCCATACTCGTGTTTTATTCCTCGTAAATCCTCCTCGGCAGCTGTCCCACGATATCCGCTTGCGGCAGGCTGACCGTCTGACACCAGAAATAAAATTTTGATTTCTTCCGGTCTTTTTGAAAGCTGTTCCGCAACAAATCTGAGAGCTGCACCGTCACGGTTACTTCCGCGCGAGCTGATATCCATGAGTCTATACTTATCATTGTTATCAAAGCCTTCAAATTCGGCATATGAAAACAATTCGACGATCTCCGTATAATCTTCGGCATATCCCGTTGAATGACCGTATACCATAATTGGAATATTAAGACTTTCACAGAAATCGTGTAATATGATTGCCGCCGCTCTTGCATAAGTAGAACGCTGGCAGGAACTCATAGAACCCGATTCGTCAAGCAATACGCCGATTGATATTTCCGGAATTTCATTCGGAAGTGTATTCTTGTAAAACACTTTGCCGTCGTTTCGATGCAACGAGTGAGCATCGAGCCGACGCCCCATGATCAAACCTGTTTGTTTACCGCCGCGTCGGTTTTCTTTAAGCTGCCTTACCAGAGAACCTTTTAATTGTTTTGATATTTTAAGCAGCGGTTCTGCCACTTGGTTATAATATTCGATTAACTTCTCATCAACCTCGTTAATACGATTTACCCGAACATGTACGCCGGAATGAACATTGCCGTATGAAATGTTTTGTGCTGTCTCGTTAAGCTCTTGCGTTCGTTTGCTTTCGAGTTCTTTACAAGCAGCTCGTTCGGCCATTTTCTCAAGGACCTGTTCGATATCACTTGCTGCGTTTGAGTATATTTCCGGTTCATATTCGTCGTTTTTTTCAACCGAACCACCAACAGGATCCGAAACGCGGTCTGTCTGTTCGTGAGGAAGACGGTCTCTTTCGGAAGATGTAACATCTTGCTTATGTCCGTCATACATTTCGTTGCCGCTATCAGCGTCTCCATCTGATATTTCACCTGTCGAGTTGTCTTCTCCGGACTGAGATTCGTTTTCTGAATTTTTCGTTTCAGTCTGGGAGGAGTCATTTTCGTCAGAATTTTCTCCTTCGGCAGAACCGTCATCTGAGTTCTCATCATCTGACTTTTCAGCCTCTTGGAGTTTCAAACGAGTTTTAGCACGGTTCTTTCCGGTTGCTGATGCGTTGGATTCGTTTCCTGCTGACTGCACGGGAGAAGTTTCACCTTCGGCAATTTCAGAAGATGCCGATATTGCTTTCAGCATTTCTCCGAGAGTTTCCGCAATAGTTGCAGTTTCTCCGGCAGCTTCAGCTTCTGATTGTTTCTCCTTGCAATACTCAAGATAACTGTGTATGTAATCCCAGCACCTTATGAGTATAGTGTTGGTAACATCGAACCGCTCTTTTGACGAAGTTCCAAGCAGCGCTCTGTCAATATCCGAAAGGAGTGAAAAAACGATTTTGATACGCTCATCTGTAAGAGGTTCATCACCGTATTTTATCTCACCGAATTTCGCATAAGATAAAATAATCTGCAATATACTCTCGCAAATATGTGCATCTCCATTGTCCTCATACTCAATCATTTGCGTTACGGTATCCATAGACTCAAAATGCTTTTTTCTGACGCATTCAAGACCGTACTTTAATGTTCCGGGAAAGTTTGCAAGCATTCTGTTTTCTATGTAGCCGTCTTCAATAATATTCTGAATATGCCGCACAATAAACTGCACCATTTCAAGATTTTTCTCGTCGGCTGCGATATAGTCCCAAATAGCGCGCTCATTCATTTTATCAGATGAGATTTTCAATATTGGGGTTGCCGGATACCAGTAATGTCCTGCGAACGCATTTGTATGAGTTTGTTCGCCGAGAAAATCGGTATACAGTACATGTCCGAGTTCGTGAGCAAACAATCCCGCCACAATATTGTAGCGGTTTTCTCTGCCTTTTGTTTTGGTTACAAACTTGTTTCCGCAATTTATGCGGATAAGCTCGTTATTTGTGCAGGCAATGCTGCCGTCTTTCGCGTTCCAATACAAATTGACGCGAACACGGCGATTGTATTTATACCGTTTTGTTTGTGCCGTTGCAATGTCTTCAAAATGTCCTGCAAGAATACGGGAAGAGAAGAACTGCCGATCTGTAATAGAGCTGCGTTTTTCGTTTAAACGCTGTTTTACTAATTTGTGATTCACCCTTGCCATTATAGGGTAGCCTCCTTTCTTTGTTTATGCTGTTGCTTTATGCCGTTTGGGGGCAAATTGGGGTTCAAGTACCGTTGCAATAAGTGCCTCTCGGTCTGCCTCATCGGAAGTTGCTTTGCTGACAATCGTATGAAGAGCAGACTCATGGATATCACCTGTAATTTCGGAACTGATAATCCAGTCTATAAGGCTTCTCATACCGACATTGCCATCGCTGATGCCGGATTTCCGGCAATATTCAGCCATATCATTTACAACCTGTACCATCTGTGAAACCTGATACTCGTCAGTTGCGCCTGTCACGCTCATGGCACGCTGGACCATAACCTCCGGTGATGGAAGTTCAACGTCCCGTACCAGACTCATTCTGTCTATAACAGACTGATTTAGTCCACGGCAGCCTTCGTAGCTGACATTCGTAGTAACCACAACAACCGCATCAGGATGCCGTTCTATGATTTCACCTGTGGGCAATGTAATTGAACCGGACTGTTCAAGCAAAGAGTTAAGTCCGACAAGTACACCCGGCTGAACAATGGTTGTAGGTTCCTGCAACTCGACTACATAGCCATTTTTGAGAGCTTTCAGGAAATCCGTTTCAGTATAGGTATATTTTTGTCCGCCTGAATTGCTGTTTTGAGCAGGCTTGGATAATTCTTTGATTTTATCCGTTACGATATCCAAAACCTTTCTCATACAGTCCTGAACCGTGGCAGTTTCATTTTTAGTACCTGTCAAAGCTTCATACACCCCCGCCGGATCGTAATCCATATCGTCAAGATCGGGAAGCTTTAATAGCTTCGATACATTTTCATAATTGATACCGCCCATCGCTTTAAGCTGCTTTCGCTGCTCGTCAATCACTGCATCGCCGGTTGCCATATCATCTGTTTCGGGAAAAATCTGACCTATAAAATCAAAGATTTCCGTTCCTGCGGAACAGGTATATTTCACATACGGCAGATTGAGTCCGGCTGCAATCGCTTTTGCACCCATTGTCTTACCGGTTCCGGCAGGACCGCGAAGCAGAAAATTTCGCATCTGCATCGGTTTACCTGTTGTTTCTTTTGCGTGTTTGCAAATATCCACAACTTCTTCCGGAACTACATACCATTCGGGCAGTTTCGGGATAAGCGACTGCTCCTCTGATGAAAAGGTGCGCTTATCAAATTCATACTGTCCCACAAAATCACTGAGTTCAACAACAGCGCTTGCTTTTTTAATAGTAGCAGGTCCGGTGTTTGCGAAAATAGTAAATTCGCCGGCTAAAACCGAAGTGGGAGTAAATGCTCCCGAATCAATCTGAGCCTGAGCCACACGCATCATATTACCGGCTTTGTCAATATTGGTCTTAATATGTGCCGTACAGGTTTCATCTTTGATTCTCCGATAGGCATTATCGCACAGGATTCCCATACTTTCGTTTGTAAGCGTGGTATCGGGAAATCTCGCTAAAAACTGATCGTAATATGTGTCAAAGTTTTCCTTGAACTCGTCATCATTCATAAGCACAGGAAACATCGCCATGATTACGGCTGCTCCGTCACGCCCGGATGAGTTTAGGGCATAAGTTTCCAAAACTTCCGTTGACTTATCATATACACTTGCCATAATAGCCCCGGAAACGCTGTCATATACAACGAGGTGATATGCGTCGGGATCCATTGCGGATTTGTACTCTGCAACAGTCCTATGGTCAATCACTCCAACGGCGCCGAGTCCGGAGCCATTCATACAGCTGCATACTGCATTTACGGCTTTAATTACCGTCGAACACAAGGTGACCGTTGTTCCGTCACCGTATTTTGACGAGATACTGATTTTTTTATTTGCCAGCTTATCAAACGGTTCAGGGAGAGAACGGCTGAAATTGAATAAATTGTTTACGTATGTACTCATACTTTCTTAATTCCTTTCTGCATTTAACTGCGTAAGATTGATTTTAATTCCATCATCGCTTATTGCAGTATGACTGACTCCGGCACGCTTTAATTCGGTACATATATTGTCCCAGCTTTCCGGCGTCGGTAATTCATCATCGGATATAAGGATTTCGGTAAATCCTTGCCCGATAGCCTCACTGCATTTTTCGTTTATGGAAATGATGTGAGTATCCACCCATTCAAAGGCAATTAACTCGTAGTTTTGTTTTTCGGATTCTTCTTGGGGCGGAATATCTTCAGTTTCTTTTTCGCTGCTGACACAAGGCTCATCATATCCGATGCCCTCGTATTCAATTCCGATAACCCGAAAATTGTGAAGCTGTACCTTTGCCCGTTTATATCCGCCTGCATGGTTAAGCAAGATGTAAAGCTCCGACATAATGAATATCTGCTGCTTGGCATTGGGGCTTTCCCAGATCCAGCGTGCATTCGGATATTCGTTTGTAACAAGCTCTGTAATCCGTCTGAGTATGACAGAATACGCAAGAGCCTGAACATCCTTTTCATTCGGAAGTTTAACATCTGTTTTTGCCTGCGGTGTTTCGGGCAAGGTATCATTTGTGCCGGTTTGAGGTCTCAGCAGCAATGTGATCGCAGCCGCAAATACTGCAAGCAGCATTAACAGCAGGATCGGCCATAATCTGCATATAAAAGCAAGCAGCATAATACAGCCGATTAAAATAAGAGCCTCATGTCCTAAATTGTTCTTTTTGTCATTGTTCATCCTGTGCGCTCCTTTCCGGAGTCTTTTCGAGGAAGATATATGACGATATGACCTTTTGAATCTTTACCGTCAATTCCGTCATTTACAACGGCAACTGCACGGAACGGACAAAATAAATCATCAGGAGAGTTTTGCATACCTGCAATAACACCCCCGAAAACTGTTTTTGTGCCTTGAATCGGAAGAATCGACATATAACCGCAGAATTTATATGGATCTTCAAATACTATAACGCAGTATTGAGTTTTCAGTCTGACGGATTTCACAATCATTTCGATTTCTGAATCCGTTAGAAAATCTTCGGTTCGCTGCCTTAATACAGTTTTGATTTTGTTTGCCTTTTCAGATTCGGACAAAGCACAAAACACATCGTTTGTCATAACAAAACCTCCTTGGAACGCAAAAACGCACATGAGTATACTTACGGTAAAGTAACCCATGTGCGTTTAATACGCTTGATTCATTGTGCTTACATTCCTTCGTCAAAGAAATCGCCTGCGCCGAAATTTTCATATCCTGAAAAATTATCGGGCATTCCCTGAGCCGGAGGAGGAGTAGGCTGACTGCCTGCACCGGACATATTTTGCCCGTTTGCGGAGTTTATGTTCTGCCTATTCTGGTTATTACTGTCTTTATTTGAGCCGCCGCTTACGGTATACTCAATATCGTCAACAATAATCACCATAGCGGTTTTTGTTTCGCCGGTTTCCTTGTCGGTCCATGTATCTTCATCCAATTTCCCGATAAAGCTTACATATGAACCGTCTTTGAGCTGCATTTTCTTAATACGCTCACAAACCGCACCGAATGCTTTTACGCCGATATTAAACCAGCGAGTGTTGTTTTCGCATCGGGTATCGTAGACCTTTTTGCCGATACGGAATCTGACAGATTTTCCGTCCTCCGAATACTTCAATGCGTCCTGACCGTTATATCCCTTTGATACAACGGCGTCCGTTACAAATGCTTTTATCATAAAAAGCGCTCCTTTCCGCAGGTTTTTACCTGCAATAAAATTATTATATTTATTTCAACCTGCAAGCAGGCGGAAATCGTGGGAATAAATATCTGCGCGACTTGCGCAGAAAAAGAAATAAAAAAAGTGCCAAAAAGCACCTTAACAGTGCTGATTGACACTTTGAAAACTTAGATAACTTTGATTTTACGATTGAAAATCCTGAAACTTATGTGCTTATTATATCACATAAATGTCATTTCGTCAATCGCTTTGAATAAAGTTATGCCTTTTTTGCTTTGATTTCTTTTTTTACAAAGTCCAAAGCCACCCACGCCCGCTCTTTGTCAAAGTTGAATGTTCCATCGCTGTTTGAGTTGGTTTCAATATACTCTCTGATCTCATCTAACATTTTAAGCAATGTCTCTTTCGTTATTTCCATTACTTCACCTCATTTCCTGCTTCCACTGCATAGTAGCTTAATATAACATATTCCGTGTCATTTGCGTATACCGATGTTTTATCGGAAAGATAAATCTTTATTTCCACGCCTTCTTTAATGCCTTTAATCTGACTGTGGGGATATACTTTGACCGTTTTATCATCACAGAGCATCGTGAAATATTTGATTCGTCTTAAAAAACGTGTTTTACAAACCGACTGACATATGCCGGATACGCACATATATTCTTCCGCAACACAATTATACAACAAAATACAGCCGTTTGTAATCAGAAATACTGAAATTATTATAACCGGAAGCGAAATGTATATATTTCTGCTGTCTGCTATTAGTATATCATATAATATGAAAATTAGCACACCTGATAAATACCTAAGTAGAATTTGTTTTTTTAATGCTTTTGGAATTTTCTTTAGTTTTTCACGCATATGTTTCACCTCACAGCATAACAATTTTCTTTTTACGCAATAGCGACATAATCGTTTCGACGGTAGTATCACGGAGGGAAGCGTGTTCCATCTGAGCTTCCAGAACATTATCGAAAATATTTGCCGGAGTATATATTGTTTCTACAAGTGTCTGACGATTATCTGCATATAATAAATCCTTTTTAGGCTGAATGTGGTTTTCGCTTAGAAATACCAGCTCAGCTGTAGACAATCGTATTCCCGCAAAGTTAAGCCAGCGCATCATAGTTTTCTCCGCTTTTGTGAGAAACCCCGCAAACCCTTTCTTTGCCGGTACACAAACGCACCTTGTAAGAATCCTATACCACGATGCTTGGCATTCTTCTGTTTCATATTCGGCCAATCCCATTTTTGTAAGATTTAATATATCACTGATTTCTTCATCAGTATCACAGGCAGCAAACCCAAAACGCCCGGCAAGCCAAAGCTTTGCGGCATTCCCCGAAACGGTATATGTATAATCGCCACGGCGTACCTTAATTAAATTTTCCGTAGAATCTTTTTCTGCAATTCCTTTAGATAAGTATAGCATCTGTTCATCACCTCTGTTTAATTACACGAAAAAGAACTTCAAATTGCAACTAACTAAGCAAAACAAGCGCAACAACACATAATGTGATAGCTATGATGACACAACCTATTAAGCTTACAAGTTTTTTCACCATAGTTTTATCCAAGCCCTGATGCAGCATAACCGAGTCTTTTGGAGTAACATCATCATAATACCCGTCATAGTTATCCGAAACACTTTCAGTTGGTTCTTCGCTGAACAGCTCTGCATCCGGTTCGCGTTTTTTCTTGCATTTAGTTTTTTTCTCTTTTTTCTTTTCTTTCTTGGGTTTCTTCACCGTTTTTTCCGTTTCCGTGTGAAGATTGAAGTCAGACAGCTTTTCGCCGCATTCCAGACAAAATGAAATCTTTTCATCCGGCAGCACTGCACCGCAGAACGGACAATATTTCATAGATATATTCCTCCTGAGATCATATTAAAAAAGTGAGTCCGTCCCCGAACCCACTTATACACGATATTATTATAGCACATAATGTTTTTCTTGTCATCGGCATAGCTGTGCCAATTTTGTGCCACTTTATAGGCGTAAACAGGCAAAAGAATAACGGCTGTGTTTCAAGCCGTCATTCGTATAAACAGGTACACTATATAATCGAGTCGAACGATTGCGGACTTTCCGCAGTCTGTCTCGGTTTAGAATTGGATTGAGGCTTAAATGCAGCAGCGTAATATGCTGAAAGCCACGCCTCATAATGGGTTTTAGTCATCAGCAGTAATTCACTAAGCGAGTCAAAGGTCATACTGACTGCTACATGATTTTCAGGTTTGTTTCCAAACCTCGGTACAATCAGTCCTTTTTCATTTTCTTCGCCGGGACCGCTATCCGCAATAAAGAGAATATCGCATTTACTGCCGCAGATAATCTGTGCTGTCCTTGAAAGGCTCATGCCGTCATTCCTTGATTTACCCATTTTTTTGAGTCGTTCCGCAGATGTTCCGCCAAGACATTGATATAGCGGCGAACTGTCGGAGGCTTTTTTCTTGTTTTGAAACATATATTTCAGTTCTCCGCAAGATAATTTCCGACACAGCTCCAGCAATTCTTCGACAGATATGTAGATGTTAATTCTGTTTGTCTGACGACTGCCGGCAGGTTTGCTCATATCATATGAAGCAAACCCAAAATGTGCCTTGCCGATAGGAAAGCTATCATTTAAGCTTTCAACAAAACAGTTTTTTGCATCTTTTCGGATTATTTGATTATTTTTATAATCTTCGGACATAAGTTATTTCCTCCTGTTTTTCGACTTGTTTTTTTGCTTTTTCCATTTCTTTTTCTTAACCTTTTTGTGATACACTGTTTTGGGCTTTTCGTCTTCATATTGAAGGTCGATTTGTTCCATAAAGGGCTTGATTTGATTGACATTGTTCTCGAATTGCTCCATAAAATCGTTTTGTGTATCGTAAGAGCAGTAAAGACTCGCAATCAGAGCATTCCACAAATATTCTGTTGTTTTCGGCATTTTAAAGTTCTTTTCTGCTTTTCTGCAAATTTTGCTGAAATTTCCGAGAACCATATTCCACTTGATATAGAACTCATCTTCAATATCTATTCCAAACGAAGTAAACCATTCTCTGACCGTGTGAGTTACAGAGTCGTCGCCGCAATGAGGCGGATCAAAAATATATTGTATTTTACTGTAATCCCAAGGGCTTGACAGGTCGATTTTGGAAGTGCCCTCTACGGAAATCACCCTTCCTATCGGGAACATAGCGCATACTGTAGGTTTTGAGCTATGCACCATACACTTTTTATCTTTGAGCAAAGGGCAGCGTCTTAAATTTCCTTGCGGTTTTAACCTTACAATCGGAAACCGTGAAGATTCACCGATATATGTATGGCAGTATTTTTCGACAACATCTATAGGCTGAAGTTCCAGCGCTTTTGCGATATTGAACAGATCCTTTGGATTAAGAAGTATGTCCTCTCTGTTAATGCAACACTTTCCACACATAGTACAGTTGAACTTAAACGGTTCATCCAAACCGATTTTTAATTTTTTAAGGTTGTCATAATAATATTCCAGTCTTTTATCCATTATATTTTCCTCCTATGATACCGTGAACAAGGCTTTATACCTCGTTCACGGCAATGTTTTTATTTTGTTTTGAGTCTTTCGTTCAGAATTTCAATCAACTCTTTCATGTTTGTTTCAAACTGAGGTTGAAACGGTTCTGTCAGATCATATGCAAAATGTCTGTATTTCAGCGTTTTTGAAAGGATAAATTCCCAATCGGAAATGCTGTAAGGCTTTAATGCTTTCAGTATTCCTGCAATTTGCGGAATAAGTAACTGCTCTGCATTTAATGCTTCCTTTTCATCATCTCTGAAATAATCACGCATCCAATCTTTCACTTTTACAAGCGAACCGTTAGGGTGATGACTGCGTTCGGTTGTGTAGTTATACACAAAACCGTTTTCTGAGGGATATACCCAGAATGGATATAAACGACAGGTTTTCGGTTTTGATTCTTGAATACTGCAACGATTGCCCTTCAAAAAAACGCACGCTTCATCACTGCCGACTGTTTTCAATGTAAATACCGGAAAGACAGTGTTTTTAAGCAAATACATATTCGTATATTCCTCGTAAAACTTCGATATTTCAAGTTTCAGATACTTTGACATGTTATAGGCATCAATAGGTTCAATAACGACTGTTTGAGCCACATGACGGCAGCATTCACCACAGCGCTTGCATCTGAACCGAACCCGGTCTGACAATTTGACTTCTTTTGAATTTTTTATTTCACACATAAACTTTGCTCCTTATAGATTTTCAAATTTATATCCGCTTTTATTGATCCATGTTGAAATCAAGCCAAGATTTCTGATTGCCTCATTAGGATATTTCAGTTTTTTCTCATAGCCGTCATACTCATAGATCAAATCATTCGGAAGTTTATCTAAAAAATCCGTAATGACAACAAGCGGTTTATGAAGAAACTTTACACTTTTGAAATGATATTCGCCGAAAGGGGTATATCGTATTTCATAACCCAGCAAATTATCATCATATCTGCATCTGAGAAGGGTAATATGATCACAGTGCAGTTCGTGCAGCATATCGTTTTCATCAAAGAAATAAACTCTCTTATTGATTCGGGTGATATTAACCTTCTGAAAATCGTGATTGACAATAGGTTTCATAGCCTTTTCCTTATCGAAATTAATTGCTTCAAATCCGAAGGGATTGCAATACAAAAACTCGCTGCCGTTATCATTTTTGATTTCCAGAACATCTGAAACCGACATTGACCGTCCTCTGTATCCACTGGGAAGTGCAATATTAAATATTTCAAATACTTTTTCTGCGTTTTCAGCTTCCACATCTCCTTCAAAAACAATTTCGTAAAGTTCTGCCGGAAATGTATTGCCGAAAGTTACCCTTATGGCATTAAGAGGCTCAAATAAAAGTCTGTTATCATCCAATTCGGGTATCATCTGATAAAGTGTTATGTTCATATTTCTGCACCACCTTTTTTCATAAGCATTTCAGTCGGCTTATTTTGAACAGAATACGGATACAGGCATTTTTTGTCTTCCGGAAATACATTGTTTTTATCCGGAATGATAATACGCAGTACCTTTCGCCCGTTTTCTTCAAACTCTTTTAAGCGAACCGTACAGTCCTCAAAAATGCCTTCGATTTCATCTCCGTCTTTGAATGTTCTTCCTTGCTGCACCCACAAACCGAAAGTATTAAGTATTCTTCTGATGTTTTCATCAGAGTATTGAATAACCATTTGGAAATCCTTATGATTATACTTTTCCATTCCATGAGTGTGTGCATTACAGGTGTACTCCATAAAACCGTTTTCAACATCACCGCAAAAGGCACATGACGCACCATTACGGCAGCAGTGTATGATCCAGTCTATTTTGGGTTTGTTATTCATATAAATTTTCTCCCTTCATTTTGCAGATTTGATTTCTCTGCTGTTTTTATCATGTGCTTTAAGATAACCTCGCATAATGTTTTGTTTTGCTTTAATCGCAAATGATAGATTGTATTGAGTGTTTCAAAATGAATCTCATTCTCGGAAACCTGTTTGTATTCAAGAACGGTAGAAGTTCTTCGGATTCCGTTATCTTCAAGAATAAAAGCGGAACTTCCGATTTCGAGAGGCTTTTGAAGCACACCATGAATTTCAATAACTTTTTTATCCGATGTCATAACAATTCTCCTTACATAAATCTGATTTCTAAGGCAACATTTTCGCCTTTGCTTTGTTTTGAATAAACAGGATAGCAGCCATCTCCGTAACCGCTGGAAGAAAAAAATCCGTCTTCGGTAATCCACGCATTTTCATTTCCAAGATTTTCACAGAAATTATTCCATGCAGCATCGTCATAATCCGGTTTATCAAAAAAGAATCCGGCAAGGCTTGCGTCAACACCAATCTCTCCAATTGTTTTCATAGCTGATTGCTTTGGAATCTTTCCGTCAAGATATATTCCGATTATGGCCACGCGCCCGTCCTCTGACCAAACAACGCAAGTATAACTGCCTTGTTTAATTGATACCTTATTCATTCTGCACCACACATCTTTGTCATAGCAAGGATCTGTAATGTCTACGGTCGGACCGAATGACAGTTTTCCTATTGTTTTCTTTATCATAAAAAACCTCCTAAAGAAAATGGCGGAGCTTTTATCACTCCGCCGCATAATGTGATTTCAGATAGTTTTAATCAGAAATCAAGTCTTCAAATTCTGCTTCTGTCAGTGTAGGTATGCCAAGCTCACGAGCTTTTTGAAGTTTGCTGCCTGCTTTTTCACCGACAATAAGATAATCTGTCTTTTTTGTAACCGAAGATGCCGGAACTGCCCCCAGTTCAATCAGCTTGTTCTGAATGCCGTCACGGGTGTAGTTTTCAAGCTTCCCGGTCGCAACAACTGTTTTTCCGTATAAAGGTGTGATTTTTGTACGCATAGTTTTATTCTCCTCTTTGATAAATTCTATTTTTGTAAGCAATGGGCGCCAAAGCATTTCTTCATCTTTGTCCGCATACCATTTGTGAATGTTATTATTCATTGTTTCGCCGAAGTCTTTAAGAACGGTAAAATCAAATCCACTCTTAATTGCATCTTCAAACGCATTCCAGTCTCCGCCGAAGTGTTTGTTAAGTATTCTTCCGGCAGAACGACCTACCATCGGAATGCCAAGTCCTGCAATAAACTGATTAAGTGTGCATTTACGGCTGGCATCAATAGATTTCTGCATTCTCTGATATGACTTTTCGCCAAATCCATCAGTATCTACGATTTCATCATGATGTTGTTCCAACTCATAAAGATCACCGAAATTCTTCACCCAGCCATTGCTGACAAATGTTTCGAGCGTTGACTCTGCAATGCCATTGATATTCATTCTGGTTTTATCACAGAAATGAACGAACTTTCTGACAAGCTTTGCCGAGCAATGCTGATTATTGCAACGCAGCACACGGGTTCCTCCGGAAGTTTTGCCAATTTCAAGCGGCTGACCGCAGCACGGGCAAATCATCGGAAGGCTGTATGTACCGCTTTGTGTCGCATTTTCAGCAACCTGCGGAATAATCATATTTGCCTTGTAGATTTTTACTGTATCGCCAATACCAAACTTAAACTTCTCAAAAATATTGACATTGTGCAGACTTGCGTGTGTTACAACCGTTCCGTCTATGGTTACGGGTTCTAAAAGAGCCGTGATACTTACCATACCGGTTCGGGTTGTTGCCAGTCTGACACCAAGAAATTTGGTATCGTACAGTTCATCCTTCCACTTGAGCGCAATCAGACGATTTTCGTGATGTCCTGTCGCGCCGAGTGATTTTCCGTAGGCAATATCGTCATATTCCATAATCAGTCCGTCAACGGGATATCCATAGAGCTTCGGTTCAAATCTTTCAACTGCGGCTTTGATAATGTCCGCCGTGCTATCAGCGTTTAAGTACACATGAGGCACCGTTTGAAATCCGTTGCGTTCCATAAACTCAAACTCATCTGTTTTGGTCGAAGGCATATTGTTTTCCGACACAATATCAAACGCAAAAAATTCCAATCTGCGCTCTTTTGACTCGTTTGAGTTTAATTTACGCGTACTCGCCGATGCAAAGGCTCTCGGAAGTGTGTAAGGCTCATACAGACCGAGATTGATTTCATTGAAGTTTTTATAGGACACGACGCCTTCACCGCGCACTTCAAACTCGGATTTTTCCGGAATTGTAAGAGGAACATTCAGGAATGTCTTTACCGTATGTGTAACATCCTCACCGACAATCCCTTCAGCCCCTCTGGTAATGGCCTGTTCCAGCTTCCCGTCCTTATAACGGATAACAATAGTTAAGCCGTCCAGTTTCCATGAAAGCACAACTTCTCTGCCTTTTGCAAACTTAATTAAATCATCTACGGATTTTGTTTTATCTGCCGAAAGCATCGGCTTTGAGTGTGTGACAGGGGTAAGTGATTCCAGAATTTCGCCGGATACTTTCTGCGTCGGAGAACCCGAAAGCGTAAGACTTGTTTCAGTCTCCAGCTTTACAAGTTCATCAAATAACAAGTCGTATTCACGGTCCGTCATTATCGGATCATCATTTTTGTAATAGGCAATGTCTGCCTCTGTTAGCTTTTCGATAAGCTCCTTCATTCGCATAATTCTTTGATTATATGCCATTTGTGTAACTCCTTTCGTGTGTAGGTGTAATTAGTTTTCTTTTTCGATAATCAATTGCAAGCATTCTTCAAGGCTGTGGGTTGCTTTCTGATCTACTTTAACCCATCTGCGTATTCCGGCAGAATAGATATAAAGAGTTCTTTGTAGCGTTCACAAGCATATGAACAAAGCGGGCTTCCGGCATTAAGTGATACTTCAGACCATGCAATCAGTTCTTCTTCGGGTACATTGTATTTTCCCGCAATAAAGCGATTTCCGTCGTAGCGAGGACAATCCGGCTGCAACACAAGTTTCATCTCGGTTTTAGATGTTACTTTCAGTATCATAGCTCCTTTTTTCTCTGCAATAGCATTAATGAGCTTTGATAAATAATGCCGGTTTGCATAATATTTAAGAATACTTCGGAGCTTGAATATTGCGCGGAGCTGAAGCTCTCTTTGGTCATCGGTTAATTGATCCGATGCAATGATTTCTGCAATGTACGGCAAAAGAATGATATCATAATCTGAAATGTTTTTACTTTCATTCATTACAATCAACTCCTTTGCCTGCATACAGAACGCCGGGACCGAAATCCAGTCTTTCATCACCGTCTTCAAATGACATCTGCGTAATTGTTATTTCCGGATTCTTGATTTGTTCCGAATATAACTTTACAGTATCAATTTTCATGCCGTCCAATTCGGAAATTTTGCCGTTAGCGTATTCCTCATCGAAATACACACCTTTGTACCGCGCATCAAAACCGGTTTCCGAGCGATTTATACCGCTTTCATCCCAGTTTAAGCTGGCAGTTTTTCCGGACTTCAATTTGACTTCAATGTAGTCAATCACCAAGTCCTGCACATTTGTTGTTGCTTGTAGATACAAAATCAATGTAATCTACCTCCTTTGAAATAAATTTTTATATATAACGAGGGCCTTGCGGCTTCTCGGAATATATCGAGCTTTGAGCCGCTAAGGCTGTTTCTGTATATATAAAAATGCACTCATCGAAAGAAAACTTTCTTTGAGTGCATTGTGAGTAAAAAAACTCGTGTTAAAACCGCAGGGAATGACCCTGCAGTTTTCGGTATTTGTGCCTCTTATTAAAAGAGGCAGCAGAAATAACAAAATTGATTATATATGTTCGCTATACTCACGTTTTATAAGGTAAATTTTGTTGTTACATGCAATTGCTTACGCAATTTCCCATTGTAATAAAAAAAGTGCCTAAAGATTAAATCCTTAGACACTGTGAATACTCTGATAAACTATGATTTCTTTTTTTGAAACCTTGAAACTTATATTGTTATTATAGCAGATTTCCAAAATAATTTCAAGTGTTTTTATAAAAGAACTTTCATTATTGCACATTAAGCTGCGTTTTATACTTTGCTTCTGCATCAAGCAGAACCTTTCTTGCCCTGTTAAACATTGCGGAATCGACTGCCGGAGTATCCCAATAACAGAAGTCAGTCATTTCGCGCTCAGATGGATCAAAATTCGGATCAACCGACCTGTAAATTCTGGTGTAGGCTTCTTTGCGTGCTTCTTCGTAATCCATTCCTGTTTCAACTTGTGTTATCAAGTCTGCAAGCATATTTCTTACATTTTCTTCTGCAGCAACATAAAAATCCGGTCTGAGGTAAATATCCCTATACTCAAAAATTGCATTGCACGCAATTGGAGAGAGGAGGCCATACCCGTATCCGCCTGCCTGACCCGAAAGAACGGCATTGTAAATTAAATTGTTTGCTTTGCTTCTCGCTTCAAGATATCCGAGTCCCTGCGATACTTCATCCAGTATACCACTGATTAAATTCTCGGTTATGAGAATACTTTCTTCGGTTGCGTTTTGCGGAACAGAGGATCTGGGGATTTCTTCTGCCCGAACTGAAACGGACGCCGTAATCAAAAGTGTCAGACTGAGAACAAATGCAAAAATTTTAATCGTTTTCTTCATATCGAAAGCCTCCTTTGTAGTATATCTTAGGTTCTTTTACTTAATTACACGAAACCGAGATTGATTTTGCAACTTTTT
>CAKSRS010000021.1 GCA_934487205.1 uncultured Clostridia bacterium | reverse complement strand
TCCACGGCGTCGGCGTGTTGTATTTGTCAAATGTTATTTCTCTTTTGTCATTATTGAATTTGTACATTTGCTCCTCCGTATATTAATCCAAATGAAATACCTTTTTTAAATCTGTTGAAACAGGACTTTCGTCCGGATTTGTCTCCATAATATCCGCCATATAATGCCACCACTTGCGGCAAATCTCGGTATCGGCAGATTTATTCCATTTATCCTCATCTTCCAGTTCAATATAACCAAACAGAATACTTGTATCTTTGTCAAGAAATATGCTGTAATTTTTACCGCCGTATTCATGAATCATATTTTTCATTTCATCCCACAGGGCATTATGGCGTTTCTCATACTCCTCCGCCATTCCCTCATACAGTTTCATTTTAAACGCTTTTACCATGGCAACCACCTTTTCTCTGCATAGTTTTTATTTTAAATTAAATTATTTGCAATATAGTCTGCAACAGCATAAGCAAGTTTTATGCTCAGTTTTTGTGCTTCAGACGGCATTGCCGAATAATTCAAAAGTTCAAGATTATACGTGCCGTTATATCCGGCTTTTACAAGGGCATTCTTTACTTTCTTCCAGTCTATGTATCCCTCAAAAGGCATCATGTGGTCATCGGTGAAGGCATGGGGCGGCTGTGTACGAAAGAGATTATCGGACATATGTACCGCCTTTATCCTGTTCCCTGCCTTTAAAATTTCTTTATCCTGTTCATTTTTATATTCCATCGACGCATGGCTCGTGTCCCAGCATATGCCGAAATTTTCGGTATTGAAATAATCAACAATTTCTATTATATCCTCTGTTCTGTTAAAATGATTGCCCCAATTCGGCATATTCTCTATTAACAGTCCGATGCCCTCATTTCCCGTCCATTTCAAAAGACGCTCAAAATCATATAATGTTTTCCTGATATTTTCATCCGCTGTAAATTCTCTGAAATAATGCGGATGAAAAACAATATATTTTGTACCGAGTATTCCGGCTATTTTTACACTTTTTTTCGTTAATTCGTCGGAAATATCCGGTTCTTTAATAGCGAAATAATCAAACATTGCCCCATGCACCTGATAAAATGATATGCCGTTTTTTATCGCGCACTCTTTAAACTTATATGCGCTGTTTTCCCAGTTTTCATTTCCTATCGGACTGTTTTTATCCCAGCCGGGTGTCATGTAAGAAAGATCCGCATCAATATATTTGAACCCCGCCTCAGAATACATTTTCAAATTTGAATCAAGCATTTCCTCAAACGTTTCATTTTCCCTTAATGTCCTTGCAATATTATAATTAACAGATACGTCATTCATAACATTTTCCCTTTCATTAAAATAATTCCAAAATTCCCGATACCGGCATAGGCATTTTGATTAAACCATCAAGTTCTACAGCGCCGCTGCCGCATATATCCCCCATACAATTATATATTCTGTAATCCATTTTTTCGGATATTTTTGCGTCGATAATGATATAGTCCTCCGTGCCGGCATTAATAATTTTAATGTCACTGTATGATTTAGCTATTTCCGCAACTTTATCTTCATACAATGCAATAATAATTTTATCCTCTTTTTCCGAATATGCTTTTATGAAGTTTGACTGTGGCGCAAAGGCACACATTTTGCCGTTTAATAAAACATCTCTGTTACTTCGCCAAAAATCCAAATAGAATTTAAGAGTTTTCATATGTTCCCTTGAAAGTTCATCAAATCTCAGCGAAATTTGCGGAACACTGAAAATTGTATTATACAATTGCCGTGCGGCATTTTCCGCCGTATCATTAACGCTCCATTCAACCATATCGGAATGTACTGCCATATCACCCGATGTAAGACGCAGAGTAATCGTTCTGCATCTATTCATAATCGGATCTGCCGCACAATCGCCGGCGCGCATCATGTTCCCGAATTTACGTATTTTAGGGCCCATATATTGCTGACGGAATTCAATCAATATTTCAGGATTAATTTTTTTTAGCCGTGTTACTATTTCATCAATCAGTACTTCAACAGCATCTTCAAGTGACTCGATATCCCTTCCGGGATCATAATTCATGGACATTTCAGACAAAAGAAAACTATCAATAAAATCAAGTTTGAAACCATCAAGCCCCCAATCCTTTACCGCATGTACGTATGTATCGGAGATGTGTTTTCTTACATCCGGGTAACGCGGATCAAGCTCGCCCATTTCATTTTCTTCGCTGTAATGAAGAAATTTATCTTTAAATTTATAAAATAATCCGGAATATTTTCCTACAAACGGCACTGCATACCATAAAATAAATTTCATTCCAAGATTATGAACAGCATCGACAAAAGCTTTCATATCCGGAATTTTTGATGGATTAGGTTCCCAATCACCGCAGTATGCATATCCTCGTTCCAGGTTATCGGTCTGCCAGCCGTCATCAACTATAACGGTTTCCATGCCGAGTTCTTTTGCTGTCTTGCACTGTTTCAGTATCTCCTCCGGTAAGATATTCTGATGAAAACTGTACCACGTGGAATACATCGGAAGTTTTGCGGTTTCCGGAATATAAGTACACGGCAATCCGTTTTCTTCCCACCACTTTCCCACATCATAATAAACATCATAAAACGGTATGTCTCTTGTATCAATCCTTATTGTTGTATGGTATTCTTTAATAGGTGCAACAGGCAACGTAAAAAATTGTACTTTACACATCATTGTAACGTCCTCTTCAACAATCCCGGTTTTTATCTCTATTGGTGTTGCCGCATCAAGTAAAGCAATATTCAACTTGTTATTATTATCCGCACCGATAATTCCATGAACAGGCGCACCTGTTCCGAAACGTGACTTTGTTATCCTATTTTTCCAGTCATATCCCAAACTCCTGTTATTTTCATCTAATACATTTATGTTTAAATGTGAAAACATTCCTTCAGCCGGCATAACCCATTCAATACTCACCATTTTCGGTATTTGCTTTTCGGGAAAGCTTACATCTGCTTCGATGAACATTATTTCGGCGCCGCTGCATTTTATTTCTGCATTTACGCCGTCATATGCTTTTACGTTAAATTTCATTTAGTCACCTCAAAATCAAACTGTTTACCCGGCACACACTCTACGATTGTATAGTTGTCCTTATATTCTGCATGATTATTTGTAAATATTCTGCCGCTTATACAACACACATGCGCGATATCGGGCAGAATACTGCCGTATATCTTACTCTCATTCCACTTGATTGAAACAGTGAATCCGCCTCTTGCACGAATACCTTTAATACTTCCTTTTTTCCATGATTTCGGGCATGCCGGCAACACATCTATGATATTCATATCTTTATACCGCCTATGACTTTGCAAAAGCATTTCTCCGATTGCAGAACACATACCGAAATTTCCGTCAATCTGAAATGGAGGATGCGCATCAAACATGTTAGGATATATCGAATGTAAAAACATGTTGTCAATATATTTTGCAGCGGTTTCGCCGTCACCCAAGCGTGCATAAAGATTTGCTATCCATGCATTTGACCACCCCGTTGCGCCGCCTCCGTTTTCTATCCTGTATGCCAGCGTTTTCTTTGCCGCATCAAAATATTCGCTTTTATCTGTTATAAAATCGCCCGGAAAAAGTCCGTAAAGTTGCGATAAATGCCTGTGACCTTTTTCTGTTTCTTCCAAATCTGCCCCCCACTCTGCAATTCTGCCGTCTGCTGTAAAGGACAATGGCTTAATGTTATTATATATGTCATCGTATTTTTTTGAATCTACTCCAAGTACGGTACAAACCGTGCGCATATACCCGAAAAAGTCTGTCAGTATACTTAAATCAAATGCAGAACCTTCCGTAACTGCCGATATTTTACCGTTATTTTTAAACCTGTTTTCGGGAGATGTGGACGGACATGTTGTATATTTGCCGTCATCGTCTTTATAAACCCACATTGTCAGAAAATCCGCCGCAGAAAATAAGACATCAGCATATTCTTTCAGAAATTTTTTATCTCCGCTGAAGATATAATGCTCCCATATGTGACGGCACAGCCAAAAACCGCACATCGGGCAGTATCCCCATAAGGTATCATACGGAATACCCGTTTTTTGCCTGTTACCATTGTCGGAGCAATATTCACGGTTATACCGCCACAAGTCGGAATTATGCCACGCCGCCCAGCCGTCAATACCGAAATTATTTCCTTTATTTTTAAAATCACGCAGCAATTCAAAAACAGGATAATGACACTCGGCAAGATTGGCGGTTTCCGCAGACCAATAATTCATTTGCGTATTAATGTTCATTGTGTAATTGCTGCCCCACGGCGGAAGTATATGTTTATTCCATATCCCTTGCAGATTTGCCGGCTGCGTCCCCCTCCTTGATGAAGAAATCAAAAGGTATCGTCCGTAATCAAACAACAATTCCGACAGATTAAGGTCACCTTTATAATTTTTAATTCGTTCATCAATCGGTCTGTCATTATCCTCGCCCAAAGTAAATTTTACTCTGCTGAAAAGTCTCAAATAGTCATCAATATGCACTGCTTTTATTTTATTGTAGTTGCGGCATGATTTTTCTGTAAGTTGCGGCAGCGGTGTAAAGAAATTCGTTTTAACATCGATATAAAGACGCAAAAAGGACGCATCTACAACCTTAAGGCTGTTTCCGAGAGAAATGATTTCACCGTCCGATTCCGCGCATATTTCCGTCCTGAATTCTATGCTGTCCGCACGCTCATAAGAAACGGTGTTTTTATAGAGGCAAATATCTGACGGACACCTTCCGCTCACAATAATTTTGTTTCCTTTTGACTCTGCCGTATGTATAAGCTCACAGGACGTATAGATTGAAAACGTCTGTTTTTTGCATTCTATGCTGTATACCATGATATTTTCCGGTTTGGAAACAAATGCTTCTCTTTTTATTTCTTCGCCGTCAATATAAAATTCACTTTCGTATACTGCTGTTTCCAAATTGAGACTGCGTGCGTAATCGCTTATTTCACCTGATACATTTTCCGTTTCGATATAAATATTTCCGGCAGACAGGTATGATTGTGCGTGTCCTTCGTGCATGCTTTCGCCCGTTTTGACATCTGCATCATAATACCTTTTTTCTTTTATAAGCCGACGGATTTCATCGAGTTCTTCAAGAGAATGCACATGTTTTTGTTTCTCCTTCAATCCAAATGTCCCGGACCACAGGGTATCTTCATTAAGCTGTATGCGGTCGCAGAATGTTCCGCCGAAAAGCATTGCTCCGAGACGGCCGTTGCCGACGGGAAGAGCTTCGTTCCAACACTCTGCGGGTTTATTATATTTTAATTTTTTCATATCTGTTTTACAAGAAGTTCAGCCACGCAATCTGCTGAGTATTCGCAAATCGGATTGCCGCACTGAATAATTGTTTTCTCCTCCGGGAAATAATCGTCAGCCAAGTAATCGCTGCCCCAATTAATAATGATTTTCTTTTCTTTTTTGAATAGATGTGATGCCCACACCAACATATACGGTTCCGTCCAAAACGCATCTTCAGCGCTTAAATTCACTATCACAAGATCATACTTTGCCTGCAGCTCATCTATATCATCTTGCCAGCAAACTCTTGATGGCTCGTCATAAATATAATGTTCAATATCAGCCGAAAATCCTTCATTTTCCAATCTTTCCTTAATTAAGCGGCATGAATCCCTTCCTGCATCATCGCATGCTTCAAGAATAAGGATTTTCTTATATTTGTCCGTTGATATCGGGAGCATATTGCTTTCATCTTTCAAAATCATCGTACTTTCTTTAATGGTTGCCCTTGCAAATTCGTCCGCACGCTCCGCAGAAGGCTTTTCAAAACTTTTTTCCGCAAGTGCCTTTTCCCGAAAAGTTCTCATTTTTTCAATTCTTTCAATCGCATCATCAAGACGGCTCATTGGGATTTCACCATTTTCCAGCTTTTCGCAAATTGCGTCTGCCGCTTCAATCGGCGGCCACAGCAGCAAATCTGCGCCTGCCGCAAAAGCCTGCACCGTTTCCGCAACAATGTCGCCTGTTGCCATTCCTCCCATTATCAGTGCATCGGTTACAACAGCTCCCTTAAATCCGAGTTTTTCTTTTAAGAGTTTTGTGGTGAGATCATGTGAAAATGTTGCTATCGGATAATAGCCGTTATCCGACTTTTCCGAAAAAGAACGCAGTGTTACATGCGTTGTCATAACACACATTACATTTTCATCAAAAAGCTCTTTGTACAAATATCCGTAGGTATCCCACCACTTTTCAAAATCCATTGTATTTTTACCCGGTGCATAATGCATATTTACCGGATTTGTCAAAAGTCCCGGGAAATGTTTTGCGGTTGCGCATACTCCCTGGTCTTGTATTCCGCGCACAATGGCGCGGTTACACTTTGCAAGTTTTTTTACGTCTGGGATTTGACGCATAAAATTCATATCTACCGCCGGTCCCAAAATCCAATCAACATCGTTGTCATTCATCTGCATTCCGAGCAGTTTCCCGAGAGTATAAGATGTATCCTCGCGTCCCGAATACCGTGCTGAACACATAAAGTGTGCTTGTTTTTGACCGTAAACCGTACCCGCGTCAGCACACACAAGCATTTTGCGTTTCGATGCGGCGATGCATCTATGCAAAGTCTCGCGGCGCATACCTGTACCAAGTTCCGGCATCTTTCCGCTCAGAATATCAATATTCTTTGTTTCATCAAAGTACATACCGCCGACCGGATATTTTTCAAAAAACTTTTCCGGCCCGCCGTGTTTGTTTATTTCACGAATTGTTACCACAAATGTCATTAACACCTTTTCTTTTAACGTCATTTTACTGTAATCCATTTTTATTCCTCCCATTTTGAATGTTTATCTTTCCCTGTCACTTGCCTGTATTCTTCAAAATCATCAAAGGCTCTGCCATAATAATTGTTAATTAATGTATATTTCCTGCATTTATATAGATTATTATCAATTTCAATTTTCTCTTCGGGTTCGTGCCCGCAAATGGAATAAATCATTGCCCCGTACGGTGCATCGCCGAATGTGTTGCCCGTTATTTTAAAGTCAGATTTTCCTTTATAAGAATCAATTCGCCACATGAATATGTGATGTCCCATAGGCTGCGGATATATTTCCGAATACCGCGGAAGTTCAATCCCGGCATGTGAAAAGCCTTCTCCTGCCGCAGTACATATATTACCCGAAAACTCACCGCTTTCGGGCAGCATATCACGCTGCTCATAAGCTGCCATGCCGCATCTTTTAAAAATGTTATTTTTAATTACAAGATTTTTTGCAGATGATGCCGAACCTCCTTGATGTGTTACGGCTGAATCATAGATGTTGTCAAATTCGCAATCTTCCACCGTAACATTTTCAGCAATATCCCAAAATTCCGCACCGTTGCCAAAGCGAATTTTTCTGTCCTTATCCCATACACTTCCGCCAATATTAAAGAACTTACAGTTCTTAATATGCAGATTGCGGCTCGCAAGTTCACCCGCAATGGCATGTACACCGTTATTTATAAAGGTCAGATTATAATAATTCATATCGTGACCGTTTTTTGCAAGCTCGCGATTCGTTCTGACTACTGCCTCGATGTGCCCGTAGTATACAGCGGGATTTTTTTCGGAATAAATATAAAATCCACGCTCGGTCATCTCCCGATTTGCGTTGGAATATCCAAAGCATATATCATAAAAATCGCCTTGACGCTTCAAATTCTCGTATTCCCAACATAACGTGCCGCAGCTGTCCGGGAAAATTACATTACAAACTTCTGTCGGAAAATTTTTGTTGCATCGCCAAATGTTTTTTTCCGTTTCTGTCCAGTCATTCTCGCCGCTTACGTCTTCCGAACCGCAAAAAATCGGATTTTCTCCTTCTCCATACGCACCGTATGTTATCGGATTGCCCTCTTCACCCTCTACATTATTAAGTGCTCCGCGAATAAAGCTGCCGCGTTTAAAAAGTACGCTGTCACCGGGCGAAACCTTCAATCCGATATTTGTGTCAAGCGGGAACTTCGGACTTTTTCCGTCATTCTCTGCCTTTCCTGCAACATTGTCAATGTAATAAACTGCCATAATAATACTCCTTTATCTGATAATTTTTATTCCCTTAGGAATGTCTGCTTTACTGTTGATTTTACCGTTTTTCTTTTCGTGGTGTACAAAAATATCACCGTATGGCGTCGGAAATGTTCCTTCGGCAAATGTCAAATCGCCCAAACACGGTTCAATTTTAACGGCACGGCACCCCGGCTCGGCAATTTTTATTCCGAGCACATATTTTGCATAAAAAGCTGCCGGGCCGCCCGCCCACGCATGACACAAGCTTCGCCGCAATCCCGTAAAACATAATCTGCCTGTATCTGCATGAATGTCTGTTTTCCCACACTGCGGAATTTCGTCAATTCTTGTTGCATTTTTCATTTGCGATATGTCAAAATCTTCCCAAAATGTTGTTGCACCCATCTTTAACATACCGCCCCAGTATTCATCTGCCAGACGAATTGCATCTTTTGTGCTCCCCATTTCACCAAGCGTGCACAAAACATAATACCCCATAAATGTTGACAATCCTTCTGCACCGTCCGGGACGATAATATCCGCCGCTGTTTCTTTTGAGCATACACCGCCGAGATACCCCAGCGCCGCCATTTGTTTATTACCCGTAAAATCAAATTTATATTGGCGGACATCGGCTGCTTTTCTGCGGCATTGCTCTGCGAGCATTTTATCACCGAATAATTCACACAATTTCGCGCCTATATCCATAGTCCGTGCCAAATGCGCAAAAAAACCTGATTTTTCCCACGGTGTTTCATGACTGCTCCAGTCGACAAACGTGCATGCGCTGCAGCCGTCATACAGCTCATCGATACAGCGTTTTAACGTATGAATGATAAACTCACGATTTTCATTTAAATATCCAAAATCGCCGCTGTGCATATAAAGTTCATAGTGAGAATTAATCCACCACATCGAATAGCTCGAAAACATTCCTATCCAATCATCTGATGTGTCACGTATAAAATCAAGGCTTTTGCGAATGACCTCCGTATCGCCGAATACGCATAATGCCGTTGCAATCGACGGATTCATGTCTCCCGCCCATACAAGGCGGTCACGCTTGATTCCGTCCCAGATATATTCCTGCATATTAAGCTGCACGGTATACGCGGCGGTCTCCCAAATTTTATCTGCCAGGGCATCACTTGTGTGAAAACTGCCGCGCCAATCCATATCACGGATACGCAGCACTGCCTGGACGCAGCATATATAGCAATCTTTATCGGGCTGAATTTTCAAAAACCGAAATCCCGTATTTCCGGTCGTAACCGTCGACAGTCCGTCATTTTGTATTGTGTAATCGCGCGGGGCATGCACATTTACCGAATTCTTTTCACCGAGGGTGCTCATCGCCTCCGAAACACTTTCGCCGAATACAAGACGAATATTTGCACTGTCCGCCCTTTGAACCGATATAACGGCTCCGCCTTGAATTTCTTTGCCGAAATCAAATATAATAAATCCGTCCTTTTTTATCAGACAGCTGTTTTCCGGTGGTGCAAAACTTGCCTGGCGAGGTCTTTCCGCAAGCAAATATTCGGCATTTTCGGTCTTTTCTTCCATGACTATTCTTGTAGGTACAAGATAAAACTCACTTATGCCGTTTCCTGCGGCACATTTTAAATTATCAAAATTCATAACGCTTTCCTTTATCCTCAATTTCTCACCAAAGAACCGGACATTGTCCGATTCTTTGGTGAGAAGAGCAGTTTTCTGCTCTTCCGAATAATTTAATCTATTGTAAAATATCTGCTGCACGGCGTCATGTTTTCAAATGAATTCCATACAAAACATTTAACGGCGATTGTCTTATTCTTATATGCGGATATATCAAAATCATGAGACACAGTTACTGCGCTGCCCTTTTCAAACGTTTTAACTTCCGGTGTTATATAAACTTCAAGCAATTGGTTTGTTTCGGAATCATACAGAGCTATTATCGCATAACCGTTGACAGTATTTGTAACCCACTTGTTTTCAAGTTCGGCACTAACCGTCATTGTATTTTCGCTGACCGTTCTTCCCCCGTTATTCATAACGATTGAATTGCTTGTCTTTTCAGCAAAGGACGGCAACTTGTCATATCCCGTCACCTCTGTGGCTACATCGAATCCTGCCGCTGTCAGTTCATCAATGTATGCGATAATTGTTGCAAATTCTTCGTCCGTAACATCATCTTGAGCAAATTTTTCATTTAGATATGAAATCTTATCATGATTTGAAAGAGATGTTAACGTTGCAGCATAAACAGTGTAATTACTTACACTTTTACCATTAGGTTCATATGATGTGGCATCTTTAAATGTAATACTATCCAGTTTTTTTTCTGAATTGACATCAAATTCATAAAAAGATACATACCCGGTACCGGTATTGCTACCGGCAAGAGTCGAAGAAAATCCTTTCCAGTTGTCAGTTTTGTCGCTTCCCTCTACAGATGTCAAGACTGCCGATACACTTTCCGATGTTCCGTCAGTATAGCAAAGTTCAACTTTTAGCGAAATGTATGGGTCATAATAGTCTTTAAACCTGTTTGCATACTGTTTACTTGCCAAAATCGCAAGTTTATTATAGTATGAAGAATTTATTTTTACTTTTGTATCATTTTCAACATAAAGGGTAGTTTTGGATAATCCATTGTCTTCCCACCCCCATGTTTTGGCATTCATCATACTTGGTTTAACCGACATATTAAAGTCATATCCTTCAAATGACAATGTGTTTTCAGTCATCCCATCTGTCCACTCATTTTTCCAACCGTTTATCTGTTTAATGATTTCTGCATCAAACCCAGTTGTACCCCAACCATTATAAATCGGTGTCATGTGACTTGTATCGTCGCTCGATAGGTATGCAGCTTGAGTATAGGGGATTGAAATTGGGTGTTGAACCGGCTTTTCATTTTCCTCTTCGACTATTTGTGCCTGTGTTTTTGTCAGTGTCATTGCATAGATTGTTGCGTAATCTGACTTTAAAACATCTATTGATGTGAGTTTTTTTTCTGTATCAACTGGAAATTCATGAAGAGTTATACTGATCCAATTAATGCCCGAACCCACTTTAGGTGCTAAAATACCGGTCCAGCCCTCAGGATTTTGTGTACCGTGCGCACAATTCATTTTCTCAGTTACTGTTTTTGATGTTCCGTCCGCATAATTTAGTTTCAAGTTAAGATAATATGGACCCCACTCCGATGTTGTCTCCCATGCGCAACTCGCAAGAACGGCAAGATTTGCGTATCTAGCCTCATTTATCTTAATACTACACCCCTCATCACCGGCATAAAGAATTGTCTGATTGCCGGTTGGCGCCGTCCATTCATTTCTTGTACTTTCTTTAACCGACATATTAAACTCATAACCGGATAATGATAATGTATTTTCAGTCATTTGGTCCGTCCACTCATTTTTCCAGTACTGTTTGTAGTCCCCTGTTTTGAACGCATCCATGTCAATGCCTTTATGCCCCCACCCAATTAACGGCGTCCAAAGCTTTTCATCACTGGTCGATTTAAGATATCCGCACTCATTGTACGGAATAGTTACCGGATATGAAACCTCGCCGGTTCCTGCCGCTGCCATTGCGTTCGGCACAGCAAGCACAGGTACAAGAGATGCAATGCTGATTACCAAAGCAATTGACTTTTTTAATAGTTTTTTCATTTTCATTCTCTCCTTTTATACTTTTATTTTATTATAAAGGCATGTTGCTTTCCCTTCGCCTTTACTCACTTAGTTTATCATATCAATTCCCGAAAGCGACGGAATTTTTCTAAGTATCGGTGAAAACCGCATGGGAACAAAGTCTCCGCCGTTGTAATTTTTGAAGTACACCTTTTCATACTCCGGAACTACAAGGAAATTATTAAAATTATTGTCTGCGTCATAGATGTAATCATAGCTTTTTACAAGGGTTTTCACCGCATCTGCGCCGTCAGGAACAGTATCATTGTAAAATTGCTTCAGCCTGTCATAGGTTAAAACATTATTATCCGCATTTAAGTATGTGTCCTGCGTTTTAAATGTTCCTTCCCGTATTTGCTGCTGAATTTTGTCCCATAGACTGAAAATCTGTGGATATTTCACCTTATATCGGTCGTACTTTCCTTCCGGATTTTCGGCAACTGTTTTAATAAAATCCTGATTTGACTCGGCACCCATATTATAGATCGGTATATATGTATCAATCATTATGTTATTATTAAATTCCGTCAGATATCCGGCACACATCATCGTTATCGGAACGTCCTTTATAATATTATGATGTACATACATTCCCGGACGCGCGCCGTCGATATAAAATGCCGCACGTATCGGAATCCAATAATCGCCGATATTGCTGCTCCAATCGGTCACATCATATTTTGCACCCGAATCAGGAATATCGTGAACATAATTATACCGTATTTCGGTACCGATACTCGGATGCTGCCCGTAGATTACGCCGGCGTCCGACGTTTCACGCAGACAGTTATACATTTCGTTAAATTCAATAAGAACATCTGTCCCGCTTGCCTCCATTGCCTGGTGATATTGATTTGCAATGGTGCAGCCGCGCACCGTCATGCCAACTCCGCCCATACGTATAGCCGGAGCGTACGCCTTTTTTACTCTGTCGCAAAAATCAAACCGACAATTCTCCACAAGGTAATTTGCTGTCTCCAGTGTTTCAAAACTTCCGCCGAACATGTTTATTCCGCCCGCGCCTGCATTTCTAAAATCACAATTGCGAACCGTAATATTTTTCGTATCAACCTTAAATTTTGTATCGCCCAATAACCCGTATCGGTATTCCACGCCGTAAAGCGGATATAATCCCCCTATAGACAGTGATTCGCCGCAGCAGTTTCGGAATCGGCAATCGGATATATTTATGTTCTTGCTGTGCCATATGTGCATCATATTTCCGCGCCCGAGTTCAAAATTTATTCCTTCAAAATTGATGTAGTCCGCGCCGTTGTACAGTGTAATCAGATAACCGTCCGTTTTTGACAGTCCGATTTTTGTACCTTTCGGAATTGCCTCGTCACTGCATATATACAGCACTCCGTTTGAGCGGTCAATGTAATATTCGCCGTCGGCATCCAGCTCCTCCGGTATGTTGTAAAAAAAGAATCGATTCCCGTTCTTTTCCTTACTAAAACCCTCTATACTCCCGTTTTTCAGGGTTATGGTGCCGTTGTCTGTATTAAATCCGGCAAGCGGCGTCGCGTCAAAGCTGTATCTTCTTTCAAATATCCCCTCACACAATACATTTTCAATATTATGCCATGACGCTATTCTATCGATAGTTTCATCGTAAACCTCTATAACCGGCTCAATATCCGCAGAAGTCGAATTTGTTACTACTCCTTTTGAATATACATAATTAAGCGAATTATCAGAGTCACGGTTCGGCCATTGCGCCATAGTTAATGCACGGTCATCAATGAACACTTCCGTTCCCATAGTGTTGCTTGAATAATACGCCATATTCCGCGGCATTACCTTCCCGTAATCCGTAATACCCAAAGCTTTTAAATCTACCGAATAAATTTTATGCCGTACATTTTCCGCAAATCGTTCATATAATGCGTCATTCTTGTCTGTCAATTTCAGATTACCCGCGTCTGTTTTTTGTCCGCCGCTGAAACTTACATTTTCGTCGTCATACGCACAATATGTGATAGGTGCGTCTTCCGTACCTGCATCATCTGAAGTGAATTTTACCGTAGAACCGATAAAATAATTGCCCTCGCGTAAAACAACCTTTATACCGCCGTGTGGAAGTCCATTTGCAGATTTATACCGCCGTACCGCCGATTTTGTACCTGCAAGAGTTTTCAGCGGTGCGTCAAAGCTGCCGTCATTATTATCATTGCCCCACGGTGCCGCATAAAAGCACTTTCCGTATTCTTTGCCGACAGTCACACTTTCGGCAACAGGCCGCATGGTCTCTAAATTTTCAAGCAGAAATACCTTTACGTTTACTGTATCTTCCGGAATATTATCAATTACTGTTTCAAAATTAAACGGTTCTTTTAAGTTCTGCTCCTCAGGCAGTATTTTTAAAAGTACCATTCTCCCTTCTCTGTTATATACTGCCGCCGCTGCTGTCATATTTTTACGTGCCGAAAAATTTTCATTTCCGCATAGGCTGAGCCATAGTTTTCTGTCTGTTCCGAAACGGAAACTTTCGCCGGTTTCATTCTTCAGCACCGCCTCTATTTCAACCGGATTGCTGTATGTTATTACATCGGCATTATCTGATTTTACTCTTTCGCCCTCGACAGCAGTATTAATTTTGTAGTCGCTTATGTTGCCGTCAAATAAAAACTTATAGAAATAACTTCCATCGTTATTTATTTGCGTCATTCCGATATGCCCGATTTTCCCGTCTGATTTTCCGTCAAGAAGTATGCTGATATACCTGCCTGCCATCTTCTCATTAAGTATTCCCTGTATTATACAATAACGGCTTTCTGACGGCATTTCGGCAGAAAACACCGTAAATGCCGCAGAAAATATAAATATTGCTGTCAATAAAGAGATAACTCTTTTCATTATAGTTTCCTTTCTCACGGTCTGTATGGATTATTTCTGAATACTACGATACTCCTGAAATGTCCGTATGCTTTTTCAAGGAACCAGAACACAAGGTCGCCCTTACGCAAATCATTAATCGTTCCTGAATAAAATTCATCTCCGTCATAAATTGTAAAGGATTTCTCACCGTTCTTGTTAAAATCCTGAGCCATCATTATAACGCACCAGTCCTGCTTTATATCGCCCTGAACCTTAACAAACGGATCCCGCACTTCATCAACTACGGCAAATTTTGCCTCGGCGTCCTTTAATCTCGACCCGATATCTCCCGTCGGCTCAAGACGTGTAAAATCGAAGGTGCTAAGATTGTATGTGATATAAAATGCAGCCTGTGTAATGACATTTGATGTATCTTTTTCTATCTGTATAAAATCTCCCTTTTTGACTGTCTTTAAAAATGTTATTAACTCTTCATCGGGCTTTGTCTCATACTCTACATAGTCTCCGTTTTCATATCCGCATACGCGCATAATCTGTTCATCTTCATCATTCAGCGTTAATATCATTTTCTGTACGCCGATAACATATTTACTGAATTCATCAACATGGTCGGAGACCGAATCCGGATAATATACAATCAGTTTCGGCTGTGCAAATTCATCTATGTCATAGAAAATGTTGTCCCACCAACCTTGGTCTCTGTCCATGCCGAAATCATTCGGTGTGCCTACAGCAAAATCTTTTTCATTACCATCATTCGGTACGCGGAAAGCTATAACTGCATCCGGATCATGACGATGCGCTCTTATCGAACTGCCGAAATCCGCCACTCCTGCCCAGTATCCGTAATTGTAATAAAGCAGATAACCCCTTCCCGCCTTTCGCGGTATAGGCTTATTTATACTGTCCTCGTCATATGTATATCCGCCGTCGATAACTTTTGTTACAATCTGCTTTATCTCGCCCGAATAATTCTGCTTGAATTTTACAACCGGAGGATTTTCGCTGTTGCAGGAATCGTAATAATCTTTGACAATGCTATATACATTTTCTCTTTTTTTGCTCTCACCGTTTATTAAAACTTTTTTGCTGAACTGATATGTATGAAAACCGTTGTGCCTTTTTGTCAGCATTTTTATGTAGATGGAGTCATCTTCTTCGTCCTGCCATACCTTCTTAATATAACCATACTGAAACTCGCCGCCGGTTATATTCATGGAACAGATTTCGCCAAGAAAGTTAATACCGAATGACGCTTCGATGCCCGCCGCAATTTCTCTGAGGTCATATTTTTTTGTTGCGGCAAGCGTCATGAATGATTTGTCAATGTAACATTCTTCATTATCAAATCTGACAACGCCTTCGTCTATATCAGTAGAAATTATCTTTCCCTCAACAAAATTATCCGACGATTCGATATACCACACATTTCCGTTTCGGTTATGTGCAACAGACAATACGTCATTCTCCTTTATATCACCGTAATCTGTTTCGTTTCCGTTCTTTTTGATAAAGAACACACCGCTGTCAAATGATATTGAACCTTTATCATATTTAAAACGTACTTCCTTGTTCCTTGCCATATCTACAACATAGTTGTCATACTCGAAGAATATTGCGGCAACGCATTTATTCCCGTTCATGACAAACTTTGCCGTACCTGTTTTGGCTATGTTGGCATCGGTCACGGCATATGCCGGCATGCCGTTAAGAATAACAGCCGCATTTGAATCCATTGTAATCCATTTTGTTTTGTTATCCTTTTCGTACCCCAGTTTACCGTAACTGTATGACAAATCCCGATAGTTCACCTCTATATTTTTATAATCGCGTCCGCCGCGGATATAAACTATCTCGTCCGAATCATCATCTCTGTACCAGAATTCCGTCTGCATTCCGAAAAATTCTTCTGCGTCGCCGTTTGCATCAACATAACTGTTTCCCGAGATCTCCACACGGTCATTATCCATTTCCACCGCCATGCCGTTAAGGTTCAATCCGTCAATTTTGTTGACTACGCCTTCGCCTTTTAAGAGCTTTAAATACTTATTCATTATGGTTTGTCCGGAATCTTTTGCGTAATCGGTCGGCGATGTTTTTACTATCATAGGTGCATAAAGTGCATCATACAGCATCGGCGTCAGCTGCTTTACGGTAATTTCGTTGTCCGACAAAAATGTTTTTATGCCGCTCCCACGTGCTGCAGATTCCAGTCCCTGTTCCTTTATTATGTCACTGTAACCCATGACATTTAAAATTGCATTCGTCGCCTCAGTCCCGGTGATGTTATCATCAGGCCGAAAAGCGTCATCAGCTGCGTCCATATAACCCATATTGTACGCATAGTCAATCGCACCCGCAGCGTAATAACTGCTGCTGATATCGAAAAACGCACCCTTGCTGTAATTTTCATTTACTTCTGCATCATTTACAAGTTTCGTAAGAATTATTGCAAATGTAGCACGGCTGACTGTTGCCGTATCTTCATAATTCGTATCATAAATCCCTATTCCCGACAAAAACTCCGTTTTCTCTGAAATAAATGTATTTTCTGCCGCAAATACATTTACACACGGGATTAAATTTATGAACATCGCAAGCAGCAAAACGCCGATTAAAGGTCTTTTATTTCTCATGTATCATACCTCACTTTACTAAATCCATAATGCGCTTTAAAATAACAACTGCCTCGGCGCGCGTACATTCATCTGCCGCACATAAACTGCTTTCGCTTTTGCCGCTCAGAATTCCAAGAGTGACCGCCTGTCCAACATATGTCTTTGCCCATGCGGAAACAGTATCTGCATCGGAAAATGTATTTAAGTCGTCTGCATTAATGTTATTTACATCTTTCTTGACTTTGTACAATTCTACAGCTGTTTTTGCAATTTCTTCACGAGTAATATTTTTTGCCGGCATAAACATTCCGTCATTTCCCACCATGATATTATTGTCGCTCAGAGCTTTCAAAAACAGACTGAAGTAATCATTTTCCGTAACATCATTATATTGATTGGCATATGTGTACTTATTTTCACTGAAAAAGGCTCTCCCGACAAGTGCACACCATTGTCCGCGCGTCAGCATATCATTCGGTGCAAAATTGTCACCGTAACCGCTTACAATTCCTTTTCCGGCAAGCTCCTCGATTGATTCTCTCGCCCAATGGTCTTTTATATCATTAAACAACAGTTTTTCATCTTCCTGCGAGGTGTACTCCGGTTCCTTGTCAGTTACCGGTACATATACAACACCGCCCGTTCCGGAAGGTGACCAGCCGCGCGAACCGCCGCCACCGCCGCCACCGTTGCCGCCGCCGGCAGAACTTACACGCACGGCAGTGCTTGCGGCTTTTGTACCCGTTTTCGGCTCAACCGATGTTTTTGGTGTAACTTCAAAATGCACGTCACAACCGGCATCTTGATCTGCAAGCTTATAATATACACCCTCTGCTCTTTTTTGTGTTCCGGCATACCATTCGATAAGAGAATCGGTTTCCGGATTTTTGTTGTTATCAATATATGTATATACCGCTTTTAATGTATTTCCGACTGTTGCGGTTCCCTCTATTTTTAAATCTGTCACCGTCGGAGCGCTTGGCAGCGCAATGACTGCACTGTCTGTTTCCGCACCGCTTTCCTTCGCATTGGTCGGTTTAACCGTGCATTTTATAAATCCGTTTATGTCCGTATCCGTTAAAACGTATTCCGTCCCGGTGAATAGCTCCGTCCATGTTATTTGATCTGCCGACTTTTTGAAGGTAACAACACTTGCCGTTTCTTCATCGCCGTTGGGATCAAAATAGGTGTAGCTTGCTGTCAGTTTATCACCTGTGCCGATTTCCTGCTCATTCTTTTCACAGCTTATCACGAGGGTGAGTGCCATCGGCAATGTATCCTTGTAAAAATATTTTACAACCGCATTCCCCTTTACAACATCAGTTCCGTTTCTGAATGCAGGTTCGATAACAACTACGGTAAATTCTTCCCCCGTAATGGTATAAAACTGAGTATTATCTGCAATTTTTGTCCATCTCTCTGCTGAGAAGGGTATGGGCTGCGCAGATGTATACCACGTATATTTTGTTTCGCTTACAGCTTCGGCCTGGGTGTTTTCCGGCAAGCAGAGTGCAAAGATTTTATTGCCTGCGCCGTATTCGCCTACCACATCGGTATCCCGTTTCTCATCGGCAACATAAACGATATTTTCGCTCGATACAGTCTCGGCATCGTCGCCTTTTTCCGCGTCATTCTTCACCTTTACCGACGCCTTTATGAATTTTCCCGCCATTTCGTCGGTTATGGAAAGCGAATTTTCGCTGCCTGTCAAAGCAGTATAATTTCCGTCAATACTGTCCGCAGTATAATATGTAAATTCACTTCCGCTTTCCGGATCATGATTGATATCATAATATGTGTATTTCAAACTGAGCGTATCACCGGGGTATGCCGGTACAACAGCGTCGCGCGTTTTAAAGTAAACGTCCCTCGCCTCCGGCGCCTGAATGTAAAACATGGGGTCGCTTGATACCGGTGCACCGATTGTCGTTCTTCCCGAAAATGCGGTATTGTCAATCTTCGGCACGATTTCATATTTAATGTAACTTCCTATATCACCGTCCGCAAGTGTTATTTCCTTACCCGTACCGATACTCTCCCAATTTTCCGGAAAAGCCGCGTCAAATTCCGAACTTTTATACCACCTAATCTCACTGCTGCCTTCGTCTGCTCCAAACGGATCGACAAAATCATATTTTGCCGATATTGTCTCCCCCGCCGCATATTTGCCGTCTGTCACAGCATTTTTTGCTGTCGGAAGAAATCCTGCAAGAAGTTCTTCTGCGGCTATTCCCATAGCCGACGCACGGCTCAAAATCCCATTAATCCGCGCATTTAAATCCGAATCCTTTTCTGCCGATACGCCCGGATTTGCGGCAATCTCACTCTTGATTTCTTCAATAAAACTTGATTTTGCTTTATTAACATCTGTTGCCAGGCTTGCTGCATATACGATACCAAAACCCGATTTTACAAAAGTTATGCCTGTGAGCTCAACATCGCTGCGTAAATCAAATTCATACAGCGACAAAACACCCGATGTTTTTTCTCCCTCATTTGTTCTGCCGGTAACCGGAACGGCAAACCCTTTCCAGCCGCTCGGCTTATCGCTTCCCTCCAATGAAGTGAGTTTTACCGATTTTTGTTCCGAAGTATTATCGGCATAGTTCAGTTTAATTTCGAGATCTATTTTATAACTATCATCGAAACGGTCGGCATACTGTTTACATGCAACAACCGCTAATTTATCATATTTATCTTGCTGAACAGGAATATCCCAATCATTTTTCTCCAAAAGAAGCATACTTGCCGATGCCATTTGATCTGTCCAGTACCACCCTGTGCTGTAACCGCTCGGCATGACTTTCATGTTAAATTCGTATCCGTCCAACAACATTGTATTCTCATTTACGCCTTCATTCCATGCATTTTTCCATATATTCTCCGCCTTGAATGCGTCCGCGTCAATGCCGCACGCCTGCCAGCCGTTATATGTCGGCGTCATATGTTCCGTGTCGCCCTTCTGCATAAAACCGGTCTGGTTATACGGAATCGAAAGCGGTACAGAAATATATCTGTTTTCCGCAGCTTTTGCATTATCTGTAGGCATATGTATTATCGCCATACATACTGCCAGTATTCCGCTTAATAATCGTTTCATGTTTATCCCCCTTTTACTCCGGCTGTATTCCGATTTTATTCATATCAATTTCCGCCAATCCCGGACTGGTTTTTAAAATCCCGGCGTCTTCACGGAGAGTATAGTTGCTCTTTTCAATATTGACAAATCCCGGATCATAACAATTGACTTCATTTCGTTCAATGGTAGAATCTGATACTTTAATTGAATCGGTATATCCTATGATAAATCCTCCGTTGAGTTCGTCCTGCCAATACTCAAACGGTCTTAATTCGTCAATATATAAGAATAAATTATCGGTAATTGTCTGTTTTGGAATAATTGCGCGTTTGTCGCCCTCTTCGCTCCACTTTTCAAGATTATCGCGCATTTCAAACCATTCCGGCATCTTTTCTTTCCAGATTTTATTTTCATTATTACCCTTTCCGAGCGCATTCATCCATCTGGTATGGTTGTTTGCCAGCAGTACGGATTGTCCTGAATTAAATTTTTCGGTTTCCCAGCCGCCAATCGCCGTTGAAATCGGAATAAATGCGTCGATAAAAATATTATTATCACACGGCGTATTCCAACCAAGCGTATATACACCATACAGCATATTTTTAAATATATTATGATGAATATGTCCGGCATAGGTGTAACCGTCTTTATATATTCCAACTTTCATCGAGCCTTGATATTTAGCATTACAAAGTCTGATCTTTCCACCTAAATTTCTCCAGTCGCCCCAGTCTTCCATCTTTATTTCGTTATAATTTGTGTCATGCAGATAATTATATGCAATTTCACTTCCCGGCATTGATGTTGCCGAATAGATAAATCCCTGATCGCTGTAATCACGCAGTACGTCATTAATTTCATTATACATAATATTTACAAATGTTCCGCCGCAGTTAATTCCCGCATGGGTGGTATGTTCAATATGGTTGTTGAGGATATCTATTCCGCAGCCAAATACTATCATACCGGGGGCATATGTCTTCATAACTCTGCCGGAATTGTAAAAATAACTGTTTTTCACAGTCACGTCTGCGCGTTCCAGTTTGGACGAATTTCCGGCAGATATGCGCACACCGTAATATCCGTTATTTAAAAAACGGCAGCGGTCAACCGTGATATTATTTGTATCTGTTTCGAGAGAATAATTCTCAACGCCCCAGTTTCCGCGCGGATCGGAGTGCGCCGAACCCGCATCGCCTATACGCAGTCCGCCCTTTGTGCTGTTATTGAATCCGCAGTCATAAAAATTTATGTATGTACTCTTTTGCACATTGACATCGCCGTTTCTCGATAATTCGAAATCAATTCCGTCAAAGTTAACATAATTAGCGCCTACAACACTTACCAGCCAGTCATCTGAAAAACTGCTTATTTTAATTTTTCCGTTTTTTGCATTTTCATCGGGTATTAAATATAAAATTCCGCTTTTTCTGTCAATATAATACTCACCCGGCACATCAAGCTCCTCTAAAACATTATAGAAGGAATATGCACCGCCGCCGTTTGTATTAATACCGCTCGGGCTGTCGATTATATCCATAATGCTGCCTTTAACTCCGCCCAGTTTGGCAAAGCTTGAATAATAGCACACCTGATATGGGCCGTTTATTATAACTTCCTCGGGATTTTGCCAGGAAGCGATTCTGTTTGCGTCTGTCCGCTGTTCCAAAAATGCCTGATAGGCATTATTCCCGAGAGATTGCTGTTTATTGGCATAAATCCAGTCCTGCCGTCCGTTTTTGTCGTTATTTGGCCACTTTGCAAGCTCATAAGCCTTGTCGCCGACAAAAACTTCCGAACCCATCCAGTCATCATATCCCCAATCAACATATTGCGACGGCGCACCAAAATCTTTAATTCCCGTCGAACGCAAATCTATCATTCGCACACTTTTATGTACAGTAGACGGAATTCTTTTAAGCGCCTTTCGGTCTGTAACTTTTTTCATGGCAGATGGTGAAATATATTTACCGCCGCTGATAACCGGTTGCTCACCGTCATATGCCTTCCAGTTTATACGGCAATTTTCACTGCCGCTGTCTTCCGCCGAAAATTCCAATGTGCGTTCAAGCGTATATTCTCCGCCGCGCAGTATAATATTTATGTTTGTTATATCTGCCGCGGCCGTCTTTTTTACCTCTCTTGCTTTCTTTTGTGCTGCCGCCAGAGTTACCAGCGGCTTATTTATGCTCGCGTCATTATTGTCGCTGCCGTTCGGCGAGACATAAATATTAATACTTGCACTGTTGTCGGAATTATTTTCCGCAGCAAATGCACTTGCAGAACAAAAAATCGCTGCACATAATATTATGCTTATTATTTTCTTCATTCTCTCTACCTCCTGAATATTACCATTCCGCACTTCGGTATATCAATAACCGTTGTTTGTGCCGCCGTAAGTATCCCGTTTGAACTTATATTACCCATACAGTCATATACTTCATAAGCAATATCTGCCGTGCCGCTGCGGAATGTGTTTTTTGTTTCGCCGGTTGCATTGATTACAATTTCCTCGTCAAATTCACCGATTTCACAAAAAGCGGTTGAGTAAATAACTTTTATCCTCTCATTTTCCAGTTCAACCGAAGCCTCGGTGTAATTCATATCCGGTTTTTTTACGCGCAGCTTTCCGCTTAGCAAAGTCTCTCTTTTTCTCTGTGAAAAATCAAGATAAAAATCAAGCATTTTCCTGCTTTCAGCCGATAAGTCACTTTCGCGCACCGATATTTGCAGTACCGCAAATAATGACGATACAATCTGCAGTGCCGCATCTTCAGTTTCCGTTTCTCTGCTCCAGCGTATCATATCTGAATGAATGGGCACATCACCGCATATCATTCGCAGAGCTAAAATCGCCGTACGGTTACGGAGCGCATCATACGGGCAGTCATTGACGCGTATCATGTCGGCAAAGCGCGTAATATTGTTTCCTATATAATATTGTCTGAATTCAATCATAAACTCCGGATTGATTCTTTTAAGAGCCGGAATTAATCTCTGAAGGAACTTTTCCATTCCTTCTTCAAGCGAATCGCAGTCATGCCCGAGTGCCGGTTTATCGAATCCCTTTTCTATATAAAGCGAGTCGATAAAATCAAGTTTCATGCCGTCAATGCCCCATGCCGACGCAGCTTTTGTATAAACATCAAAGAGATAATCGCGCACTTTCGGAAAACGAAAATCAAGACAATTCCAGTTGGCCTCATTTCTGATTTGCATATCTGAAAATTCTTTATACAATTTCGACTTTGAACCCAGATAAGGCACCGAAAACCATACCATTACCTTCATTCCGAGTTTATGTATTTCGTCAGCAAATGCTTTCATATCGGGAAATTTTCCTTTTGACGGCGTCCAATCACCGCAATAATAAAATTGCGGATTTTCAGCATCTGTGTACCAGCCATCGTCCAATATTAATGTTTTTATCCCGCGTTCCGACGCACTTTTACATTCTTCAAGCACCGCCTTTGCAGTTATATCTCTATGAAATCCGTACCATGTTGAATAAACCGCGTCGCATGCATATTTTGAAACAGAATGTTCCCTTTTCGGCGCAAAATCTCTCTGCCATGCCGACGCATCGGATACCGCCTCATAAAACGGTATCCGTCGCCTGTCAATTCTTACAAAAGCCCGATATTCCTTGAACGCCGCCGATACATCGGTAAATAAATACAGATATATTCCCATGCAGCCGTTTTCTTCATTCACCATGGGGCAGATTTCAATAGGAGAGCAACCGTCACTGTAAGATATGCTGAAATCATTTATGCCGTCAGCAGAATACGCACAGTAAATCGGCATTCCCGACACAAAGCGCGACTTTACGCTGCCGGCTTTCCAACCGGCATTTACGGAACGGTCAAAATCAACACAAGGGCTAAACGTGCCCGCCGTTTTGCTGCAAGGAATTTCAAACCAAATTTGACTTTTTTTCGGTTTCATAAAATCATCATGCCGCACACAAATTTCAAGAATTGTGATATCCCCGTTTCCGCACTTTTCCGTAATTTCAATTCCGGTATTTTCCGCCGCATTTATTGTAAATTGCATATATCCCTCCAAATATCCGAATTATTTTGACGCCTTCCACTCATCGAACTGACGCTGAACTTCGGTAATAATATTCCTTACACCTACGCTCTCAAGTCTTGACATATATTCCGGGAATGCAGTTTTATAATCTACCGTACCGTTTAAAATGTTTGACTCACATTCCTTGCGAATTGCGTCACATTGTGCAATTTCATTTTTAATCGGCTGCGTCTCCACATTAAATCCCATCGCAATCGGCTTTATTGCTTCCTCATTCAGCTTTTGCGATTCTTCCTGCGTATTTTCCGGCTGACCCTCTGTTATATACGTAAGGAGTGAATTTCCCACTTTCCATCCGTTCAGTGAATATGATTTTGAGTCCAAAAGTCTGATCGTTTTATCATCTATCTTTTCATAATGTTTGCCTTCAATACCGTAAGTCAAAAGATTCATCAGTTCGCTGTCGCTGTTGATTGATGACAAAAGTTTGATTGCTTCAACCGGGTGCTTGGTCTTTGCATTAATTCCCGTCATAGCAGCAAGCATTTGGTATGTGTTCATATAAGTATCAACATATTTTATTACATGTGTTTTAATACCGAACTCGCTTTCATAACGTTTTTCGCAGCCCGGCGTATATGAACCGAACGTTACTGCATATTTACCTGCCTTGCGGTCTTCTGTAAGACTGTTTACCGTAGCAATATCCGATCTTACATAACCTTTTTGATACCATCTTGCTGCACGCTCCATGCTTTTTGTAAATTCCGGTGTATCATATATCAGTACAATCTTGTTATTCGGGTCTTTTTTATCAATGTAAGCATAGTCATTAATGTATTCATAATTTTTCATAATATCGTATGTACTTATGCTTTCAACAGGATAAATTCCCGGAAAATCCTGCAGTATCTTATCAAAATACGGTTCAAGTTCATCTAAGTTATCAATCTTGTCTATTTTGTCCAAACCGTACTTTTGAGCTACCTTTTCATCAATGTATGCACACGGCGTCAGAGCCATAGCCTGCATATTAGGCACTCCGTAAATCTTACCTTTTACCTTTGCCGTTTCAAAAGCGTAATCCGGTATGATTTCACGAAGTTCCGGTGCCTCTTTATCAATCAATTCGTCAAGAGCCAAAAGTCCACCGTTATTTACCCCGGTAACATACGGCAATGCGTAGCCGGCAAAACACAAATCAAAATCCTTGCCAGACGCCATATACATTCTCATGCGTTCGGTATATGCACCGTCATCGATAAATTTCATATCTATCGTTACATTCAATTTCTCCTTTGTGATTTCGTTTACCTTATCCATAACAGCGTCCAAATCGTCCATCGGATCGGAATTTACGTACCATGTCAGTTTTGTTGTACCATCACTTTCGGTGCTTGCTTTCTTTGCGCAGGAACACATTCCCGTCACCATCGCTGCCGCGAGCAGAATACTAATTAGTTTTTTCATTTTGTTACCTCATCTTTCTTAATTTATATTTTACAGAACTTATGTTCTGCCGCATACATTAACCCTTTACGCTGCCTACCGTAAGACCCTTTACAAAATATTTCTGAAAAAACGGAAATACTACAAGGGCAGGCCCCGCAACAACTATACTCATCGCCATTCTTACCGTCTCGGACGGAATATCCTTTACCGACACACCTATGTCTATTCCTTTTTCGGCATTCTGTTTTAATATATCAATATTGTTTAAAATTCTTTGCAGCAAATACTGCAAACTTATCAATTTTTGATTATCTATGTACAAGAGCGATGTCTGCCAATCATTCCATTTTCCGAGAAATGTCATAAGTGCAATTGTTGCTATTACCGGCTTGGACAGCGGCAGAATAAATTTAAAGAAAATTGTGTAATCATTTCCGCCGTCAACTAAAACCGATTCCACCATTTCATGAGGAATGTCAGAGAAAAAAGTCCTTACCATAAATACATTAAATGCGCTCACGCAGCCCGGTATAATATACACCAAAAAGTTATCCGCCAACCTCAGATACTTCGTTATCAGCAAATATGACGGAACCAAGCCGCCCGAAAACAGGCAAGTGAAGTAAAAATAAAATGACATCGCCTTCCTGTACTTAAACTCTTTTTGACTCAGCGGATATGCTGCCATTGCCGTAAACAGCACAGATACAAATGTTCCTATTACCGAAAATGCTATCGTAACTTTATATGCGTCCAGAATCATTTTGGGATTGCTGAAAATGTATCTATATGATGCCATGGTAAAATTCCGCGGTATAAATTCATATCCGTACTTCAAAACATCCATCTCTGACGAAAATGATACCGATACAACAAGTATAAACGGAATTATAATTATCACGCAAAAAATGATAAAGAATATGTTCAGCAACAACTGTCCTATCGAAAAACGTTTTTTCATCTTATTGCTCCCTTCTTTCTAAAACATTGCGCAGTCTTCATCAAGTCGTTTAACAACAGCATTTGTTATTATAACTGTGATAAATCCTACTATCGATTGTAAAAATCCTGCCGCCGATGACATCGACATATCACCAACCGTTTTTAACGCTCTGAATATGTATGTATCCATAACATCTGTTGTTTTATAAAGTGTACCGACATCGCGTGTTACTTGATAGAACAGTCCGAAGTCCGACCTGAATATGCCTCCCACACTCATTATGAACAACATAATTGCGAGTTTTTTCAGGCACGGCACCGTTATATATCTCGTCTTTTGAAGTTTTGACGCTCCGTCAATCTCTGCCGCCTCAAACAATGACGAGTCTATACCCATTAAATTTGCATAGTAATAAACGCTGTTCATTCCGACGCCTTTCCACACACTGACAATGGTCAGAATTACAGGCCAATATCCGGGCTCCGAATACCAGTTGACTTTTTGCAGTCCGAATTTCTGTAACATTCCGTTTATAAATCCCGCTTCCGGATTTAAAAATGCGTAAGCCATGTATCCGACTATAACCCATGACAGAAAATTCGGCGTAATCATAACAGTCTGATATATTTTGGTATTTGCTCTGCCGACAAGTTCAAACAGCAATACTGCAACAAAAATCGCAGCAATCATTCCTACTATAATGAATAAAAAATTTAAAAATATTGTATTCCATGCAATACTCGTAAACTCTTTGGACGTCAGGAAAAACTTGAAATTATCCAGCCCTACCCATTTGCTGCCCCAAATGCCCGTATCAAATCTATAGTCCTTAAACGCAATTACCAACCCAAACATCGGAAGGTAGGCAAATATAAAAATCTGAATTATCGGCAATGCCGCAAGAATGAGCATGTTGCGCTGTCGACTCTTCATAGCCATGTTTAATCCCTGTTTAACTGCAGACTTTTTCTTTACAATCATATTATCTTCCTTTCCTATTCTCTGCTTTATACATTAATTATATCATGTTGATTTTTCGGTTTGTTCCACTATATTGACATAATACTTCTCTATTTTATCTGCAATATTTTCCTTTGACAGCCGCTTGATTATTTCTGCTGCAACATCATTATCATTGTTTGATACAAGAACATAATCCGCCGCAATTTTTGCGCATTGCATTGCATTTCCGACAGCCATACCCAAATCTGCTTTCTCAAGCATTTGAACATCATTTTCACTATCACCTACGCATATGACATATTTCTGTTCCATACCGGCAATTCTCCGCAGTTCAGAAATTGCACTCCATTTATTCGCGCCAAACGGTAAAATTTCGTAAAAATTTCTTCCGCTCTGCATAAACGAATATTGTTCGGCATATTCTGTCTTTGCGAGAAAATTTCGCACGTATCCTATTGTTTCCTCATTTGCGACCAATAATATCTTTCTCCATGCCGTACGGACTTCGGCATAATTTTTCTGCTCCGCCGCACCGTGATCTTCAAAATTATAATAATTCCTAAGGCTCTGATTTAATCTTGTATAATACATGCCTTCATCGGCAAAAACAATTATACCGATATCATTAAAAGTATTTTCGATCTGTCGAACCATTTTCGGCGCACTTGGCAAAAGACTCATTGACCATATTGTTTTCTGGGTCTTAAAATCATATATCTCGGAACCGTTAAGGAGCACAACAGGCATATCTATCAAATCGACAAACCGCTCTATTCCTTGTGGTGCACGCCCTGTTACAAAAGTAAATCTTCCGCCCTGCGACTTGAAATACTCTATGACCTTTCTGTTGTTTTCGGTTATTTCAGATTGAGAGTTCAGCAAAGTTCCGTCCAAATCACAGCACAATAGTATGTTTTCAAATTTTTTCATATATAGAATTTTGCTCCTTTTGATAGATTTCCGACAACTTTATTTCATTATATCACAAGAAAATTTTCTTTTGTTCCTTAATATTATCAGGCGGTTTCTCGAATTTATCAAAAAAGACTGCAGCAAAATGATTTCATTTTACTGCAGTCCCCCCGCTGCCATGCTATTCTTTGCCCGGTAACAGAATTTTTAAAACCGTCCCTTTACTATCGGACTTTATATATCTGCACCCATATGCATTGCCAAAGACTATCTTTATTCTTTTATTTACATTCAGCACACCGATGTTTTTGTCTTGCGGAAATTGTGATTTTTCCAGATAGTTGTTTATTTCCGCCAATCGTTCCGGCGTCATGCCTTCTCCGTTATCTTTTACAATAATTTCCGTATTATCATCCACGTATTCTATTGTTATTTCTATTATCCCTCTCCCGTTCTTCTTATTCTTTATTCCATGAAAGATGCTGTTTTCTATAATCGGCTGTAAAATAAACTTTACTGTTTTGAAATCCATGCACATTTCATCAACATGCCAGATTACATCAAAACCGGATTGCTTTCTCGTTTGTTCCAGCTTAATGAATTTCTTTGTATATTCTATTTCCTCGCCGATCGTTACGATATATCGGCTGGTATTCAATATATTTACAAGCATTTCGGACAACTCGGAGTTAATCTCTATAGCTGTCATGTTAGGTTTTTCATCATCAAGCAGCAACAGATTTACCAGGTTAAGAGTGTTAAGTATGAAATGCGGCGCGATCTGTATTTGCAGTGCGACCTGCTGTGATTTTTTCAGATCGTTCACTTTGTCTGACAAATCCTTTTCAATATCATTCATGCGCTCGGCATTTTTAAGAAATCGGTCTGTTATGTATTGTATTTCATTTTTTTCGCCTTCCATCATATTTTCATTTATGTTCGCCGCCGTAATCAGTTCACCAAGATACATATAAAATTTTATTGCAAGAAGGCTTGAGATAATTAATACGGCTATGATTACCATAATTATATAGCATATAAATATAACCCGTGCACGGCCTGTATTAAATGAATACAGATTTTCACTTTTTACGGCAAAAATCAAATCAATATTTTCAAGCTTTTCGCTGCATACTATATCTCCTTTTATCACTTCGCACATATCATTGCCTTGAGCAATAGAAAATTCCTCAAATTGATTGCCGATTTTTTCACGTTTTGTAGAAAAAACAACATTATTTTCTTCATTTATAATATATATTTCCTCTGATTTTTTATCATATTCTATCAAATTTTCCATAACATCGCAGCGAATATTTATGATTATCAGTCCGTCCGTTGTGCCGCTGTAGCTCAGCGGATAAACAAAGCGAATCATATTATGTCCGTCAGGGTTTTCTTCGTCCTTAAGTATGTCGACAAACACTTCTTTACCGGTACGTTTATAATAATCATACCATGTTTTATCGGAAAAATTCTCTATTTCCGAATTTTGTTTCGTAGATATTACATATTCGCTCTGGACACTGTATACATACATCGAATCAACCATTTGCGACGGATATATGTACATTCGCATTGTTTCAGACGCTTGTGCGCGGCGTCGGATTGATTCCCATGTGGACAGATTCTCTTTTGAATTTAGTATAGCTGCGGCAACATCTTTATTATTCAGTACGGCATATCTGAGATTTTCCAATTCAAACATCACGTTTTCTACACTGCTTTTATTTTGCCAAAACATTCGCTGCATAATACGTTTTGCATCATTGATGCTTGAATAGTGATAAAAATACATTAATCCTGCGGTAAGTATTAGTACCGGAATAAATAGAATCAGAAAAATACTCCTAAGATAATTTATAAATATACTTTTCCATTTATAATTCTGGAGTATATTCCATACTTTTTTAAATTTATTTTTCATACCTTCAATCTTTCTGTTCTTTTTTCAAAAATTCACTCGGCGTTACACCAGTGAAAAGTCTAAAATTTTTATAGAAGTTCGACAAAGCCGAAAATCCGACCATGCTGCTCAAAACCGATATTTTGATATCGGGATTTTTTTTCAAAACACCTACGGCCTTGTTAATTCTGTATTCATTTAAATATGATGTAAAACTCTTTCCCGATATTTTCTTAAAAAATCTGCAAAATGATGACGGCGCAAAAGCAACATATTGTGATATATCATCAAGAGAAATAGCATGCATATAATTTTCGGCAATATATTTTTTTACCTTTTCAAATACATCTATATTGGGATATTCTCTTTTAAATTCGTTAATAAGCTTTATGGTTTGCGTCACAAATTCCATAAACGCGTCATAACTGTTGCAATTTACGTACTCATATAAATTATAATTCTTTTTTTGAAAATACTCTGTTCCAAATAAATTTATTGCTTTTGCGGACAGCTCTCGGCAAAAGCCCTCCAGTTCACTCTTTGTCGGATACAAGATACTGATTTTTTCTTTGTCCGTCAAATACTCTTTGTCACTGTCAAATATTTCTGCAATGAGATTTGTTTCTTCACTTTTGGTGTTTACTCCCCTTGTCATCTCATATATCGAATTACCCGCAAGAACAACTGAAAAATCAACAATTATCTTTAACATTGTTTCCATAGTTTTTTGAAGGATTATTATTCTTTCTTCAAAAAATTCGCGATATTCTCTGTCGACAAAATATAAAATTTTGATTTTGCCGTTATTAAAAGAATAAACAATGCCGAAACATTCTTGTGTATTTAAATCTGCAATCATATTTTCTATAGCAATAGTCAGTTTGTTTTCACCGTATTTCCATAATTCATGTATATACGTATTGTAATCAATTATCTCGCCGCGGATAACAAGACACTGCACTGCCCTTACATCAACAGGAATTTCCAATCGCTGCAGTTCGGTTTGAATTTCATTCATTGTCATTTTTTTATTGGTTACAACTTCTTCGGCAAATACTACACGCCGCTTTTGGAGGCTCTCTGACACGAACGAAAGTCCCGTCCGCTGTATGGAACTTGGTTCAAGCACACTCTCAAAAGCCTTTTGCAGCTTATCCGGAGTTATCGGTTTAAGAATATATGAGATAACATTTGTGTTAAGAACTTTGCATATAGCATCAAAATCGCGAAAGGCACTTATAAATACAACTTTGATAAAAGGATATTTTTTTGCAGCATATTCAGCAAGTTCAACACCCGATATCCCCGGCATTTTCACATCGGTAATTATTAAATCTATGTAATTGTTATCCATAAATTCTATGGCTTGTCTCGGGTCATCAAATCCTTTTATTACCCGTATTTCGGGAAATTTTTTCTGTACAAGACGTTCCAGCAAAGTTAATGCCACATTGTCATCTTCCACAATAATTACCTTCAGCATATGTATCTCCTTCCGCACGATAATCCACAATCCACTACATTTATTATGCCATTATGCAGAAGAAAAATCAAGTATTTATTTTTTATAGGAAAATATTGAGAATACATTTTTCAAAAAAGAGGAATGTTTTTGTCACCGTATATTGAAATGTGCATTAAACTTGCATGAATATTTGTAAAAATATATTGCAAAACTCATATAAATACTGTATAATACCAATAAATAAATTTACGGAGTGATAATTTTTGGATGTACAGGCGATAATTTTTGATAAAGACGGAACATTAATGAAATTCGACAGCTTTTGGGTTGATGTTTCCCGCTGCGCCGTAAGGGATATTTTGCGGCAGCTTAACAGGAACGATATCCCTATGGGCAGACTGCTCGGAGCTTTGGGTATCTCCGGCGATACCGCAGACATTGACGGACTTTTGTGCAAGGGTACATATGAGCAAATCGCATTGGCGATAGGTGAAATTCTTTGGGAGTTCGGAGTTGATATTTCCGATACGGATATTATAAGAATGACGGTTTCGGCGTATAATGACAATGCCGATTCGGGAAAAATCGAGCCGACTTGCGCAAATATCAGAGGTGTGCTTGAAAAACTGAAGAACGGCGGCAGAAAACTTGCCGTTGTAACTACGGACGATGCACAAATTACACACAAGTGTCTTGAAAAACTCGGAATAGAGGACTTGTTTGAAAAAATCTATACCGATGACGGCAAAAATCCGATTAAACCAAATCCCGGGTGCGCATTGGAATTTTTAAGCAAATTCCGAATTCCTGCCGAAAAAGCAGTAATGGTGGGAGATACAATGACAGATATACGCTTTGCACGCAATGCCGGAATTTCCGTAATAGGCGTGGGAGAAACCGCAAACAGCCGTGAACGGCTCATGCCCTATGCAGACGCGGTTATTCCCGATATTTCGCATTTGTTTGACGTGATAGAGGAGGGATAACGATGCTTTGCGGTATTTTTGCCGGAATTGCCTGGGCGCTGGAAACGGTAATTCTCGGTATTGCTTTATCCATGTCGCCTTTTGTTTCAAGTGCAGAGGGAATATTTTTGGCTCCGTTTGTAAGCACCTTTATCCATGACGGAATATCCGCGCTTCTTTTGCTGGCAGTAAGCGGCAGCAGGGGCAGACTTAAAGATATATTCGGAATATGCAAAACAAAGACATTTCGGCTTTTGATAGTATCCTCCGCAATCGGCGGACCCGTCGGCATGACCGGATATGTGCTTGCGGTCAATTATATGGGCGCGTCGGTCGGCGCTGTTGCAAGTGCAATATACCCTGCAATAGGTGCAGTTTTGGCGTATGTGTTTCTCAAAGAAAAAATCAAATGGTATCAGTGGATTTTTCTGTTCTGTACGCTGCTCGGGGTTTGGGGACTGAGCTATTCTCCGGATATTGATATAAAGAATTTTCAGGTGGGATTGCTTGGCGTAATTATGTGTTCATTCGGCTGGGGAACGGAAGGAGTAATTTTATCCAAGTGTATGCGAGAAAAAGGTATAAAAAGCGGTGACGCATTGCAGCTGCGGCAGCTTATTTCGGCTTTGATTTACGGACTGATTATTATTCCGTGTCTTGGGGGAGTGCATTTTACCGCGGAACTGTTTTCCGCCGCAAATATGCCTGTAACAGCGACGATTGCCATAGCTGCTTTTTTCGCAACCGTATCATATTTATTTTATTACAAGGCAATAGCACGAGTCGGCACGGCAAAAGCCATGGGGCTGAACATTACCTATACTGCATGGGCGATATTCTTTTCCGTAGTGTTGCTGCGTGACTGCGGCATTTTGAATTTTAAAACAATAAGCTGCGCGGTTTTGGTAGTTGTATGCGGTATTTTGGCGGCGGCGGATTTTAAAGAACTTTTCAAGAAAAATTATAAAGCCGCCGATAGATAAAATCATTAGACAAAAGAGACAAAACCAATTCCCTCATAACCATCAACCGTTGCAACTAAATATATTTTTTACAGACTAATATATCTTTTGGGGCAGACTTTTTTTAATTCTTCCTCTGTCGGCATATATAACTTATACTTTGACGCATATATTTGCTTCTTATCCTCAGACAGGGTATATTTTACAACCGCGTCGCTTTTGTCCGCACACAACACAATCCCAATAGGAGGATTGTCTCCGTCATTCATCATTTCCCATGTGTAATAATTTACGTACATCTGCATTTGTCCCAAATCCTGATGTGATAAATCCCCGATTTTTAAATCAATCAAGACAAAACATTTTAAAATATAGTTATAAAATACAAGGTCAATGTAAAAGTGTCTGTCATCAAATGTTATATGTTTTTGCCTTGCTGCGAACGAAAACCCCCTTCCCAATTCCAGTAAAAATTTTTGCAGATGATCTATCAGTGTCTGTTCAAGTTCTTTTTCATAAAAATGAGGATTTTCTTCCAGGTCCAAAAATTCGAGTACATACGGATCCCGAATTATGCTTTCATATTTCGGTCTCGGCTCCAACTTCTGAACTTCTTCACTTACTGCTTTTTTATCCCGACTCGAAAGCAATCGTTCGAAAAAAAGGAGTTTATTTGTCTTTCAAGTTGACGCACACTCCAACCCGACTTTACACATTCTTCAGAATAGAAATTTCTTTTTATTTCATCATTAATTTTTCTGTTTGCTCAATTCAACATTGGAAATTCTAAATTTTCTATTGCCTTCCGAAGCGTTGGATGGCGTATTACAAAATGAACAGTCGGCGCTTTATTTTTTGAAATCATAACATATTCGTTTTCGTGCATTGTTATTTGTATGTTGGCAAATACGTTTTCTTTTGTCCGTGTGACGGAATAATTTTTGTTTTTCTCCGCAAATTCTTTTGTGAGCCTTAGATGCTCGGCGTATTCATCATATGTATACTCAAGATTTTCATTGCAGAACATAAGCGATAACGAAAGAGCTTGGGGATTGTCATTAAATTCCTCCTTGTTCAGCCGTGGAATTTCATCCGAAACAGAGTTGTTTTTAAGAATTTCAAAAATCTGTTCTCTGTGCGTTGCTGCGTAGTCAAGGATTTTTTGCTTTTCGTCATTCGGTACATTTCTGTTGTCAAGAAAGCTTTCTAAAAACTCATTAGTTGCCGTATAAATCGGAAGTGCCGAAAGCACGCTTTGCCGATTGCCGTCTGTATGAGAGTCGGCAATCATAAATGCGGCAAGTTCTGCCGATTTATCCTCACGGTAAATATCCATAAGCGGGTACGCTTTTTTTAATATAAATGAGCTTCTCTCTTGATAATAAGAAAGTTCATCTTTGTTTTTTGTCAGATAATATCTGCCCTTTGCGTGGAAACCCGAAATACACTCTCCGGATAATGCCGCCGCACCGGACACATTCAAAAAATGACAAAAAAGCTGATTGTGTGCACCTTTCAGGTAGTACGGTGAAATTTGCCCTGTCATATAAAGAGGTATCCAGCACTCAAGCCCCAGCATAAGCTCGTTAAAAGGGCGGTTGAGATTATGAATAACATTGAGGTGCAATCCCTTTTTCAGCATTACGGCAAGACCGAACATATATTTTTTTGAAAATTCCATATCGGCTGCCATATCGTCCATCTGCATATCGCTATACATAAATACATCGTGATTTGATTTTGAAAGAGCAGTCGCTTTCAGAAAATCAAGCTCGCCGTGTTTCATTTCATCAATCCCATAATAGCTTTTTGCTGTCGGAAGCTGAAACGGAAGCGACGGAACTTTCAATTCGTCAAAACGAATTGCTTTTATGTACTCATTCAAGTCAAATGAATTAAGAGCAGATAAAAAATTGCCAATCGGATTTTCTGGCTTTTTCGTTACCTTGCTGTCCGTAAGCCAGCTTGTAAGCTCGGACACATAATTATCCCTTGCCTTAATCAAACTTGGCTTTATGTTTAATATTTCCGCAATGATTTTTTTATCACTGTCGGAATTATAGCAAACCGAAAAATACCCTGCAACATCATAGACAAACTTTTGGGGATTTGCAGGTCTGCGTTTGCCGTTTCGTATTCTTGAAATATATGACGAGTCATATTTCAGGCTTTTCGACATATCTGCAAGGTTCACCGAAAAGACAGTGCAAAGCACATTCAGTTTTTTTTGCAAAGAATCATAATCAAACGACACGGCTTCCGCAAGAGTATTCAATTCCGACAGCACGGTTTTGTACGATAAGTCAATTTCCTTTTTCTCTGCCGCGGCACAAATTCCGCGGCACAGCCTTTTCATATCTTCCGAATTTGCCTTTGGTGTTCTTGCACCGGATCTGTATCGGCTTACGGTAGCTTCGGATATTCCGGAGTATTCTGCAAATTCTTTGCCGGAGCAATGCAGCAGCTCCATATATTTATTCAGCTTTTCGCGAAACATTTTATCACTTCCTTATGCTCTATTTTTTATTATACCATATTTTTTTGAAAAAATAAATAGAAAACCAAAAGGTTTTCCGTATTCGGCAGTGCCAATTCAGGAAATGGCATTTACTTAAATTAAAAAGGATGTTATAATAAATGAGCATAGTGGGGTTATTATATGCAATGATTATAAATTAACGGAAAGGCTGATGATTATGCATTTAAAAAAACTTATTTCTATCACACTCGGCACGGCAATACTGGCTTCGGCGGCATTTGTGCCAACGGCAAATGCGTGGAGTATTTACGATTCGGATTATGGTATGGAATGGAACGAGCAAAGTAAAACTGCCGTAACCGATGATATGGAGGAGTATCGTGAAAAGGATTCGCTCGAATCGCTTGTATATACTATCCGTGATGACGGCTCGGCGATGATTACAAGTTATTCGGCGAAATTCTGGCACGACCCCGACCCGAACTTCACGGTTGAACTTAATATTCCGTCCGAAATAGACGGTCACCCGGTTACGGCGATAGGCGACGGAGCACTTCGTGAAAGTGCAACAAAAATTTCCGGCATCACGCTTCCGCCTACGATAAAGGAAATCGGAAACAGAGCCATTGACTGTCGGTACTTAAAATATCTGAAATTAAACGACGGACTTGAAGTTATAAAAGATTACGCCATTAACTGCGGTGACCTACTTGAAACACTGGTTATCCCCAAAAGTGTGAAATACATAGGCGACGAGGCAATCAGCGGCGAGGCGCTTAAAAACATAACCATGCCGAGCAATGTTGAATACATGGGAAAAAGAATCTTTTTCGGCTCGGCATATGATAAGGATGCAAATAACCGCGTTGGCGGCATTCAGTATCACGGGCAGTATTTAATCGCGGGAATCAGAATCGGCTATGCCGAAATTGACAATCCCGACCCCTCCGCACCGACCGAAAACAAACAGATTCACGAATGGGAAGCTGTCGGCGATATTGAAATCCGCGAGGGTACAACTCTTATGGGTGTTGACGCATTTGAAATGTCGAATATCACATCGGTTAAATTTCCGTCAACCTTAAAATCCATCTCAAAGCTCGGGTTTTACTGGTGCAAAAACTTAAACAATGTTGTTATTCCCGGCACGGTAAAAGAAATCGGCGACAATGCCTTTTCATGGTGC
>CAKSRS010000020.1 GCA_934487205.1 uncultured Clostridia bacterium | reverse complement strand
TTTCCGTCCGTTTGAGATAAAGACAGTCAAAATGAATTTGAAATAGTAAAAAAATCACTCAAACTGAGTGATTTTTTACTGTATAGGAAATTGCGTTTTTTGAAAAAGTATGATATAATAGAAAACAAGTCAAAAAAGGCATAACAAAAAGAGGTAGTGCAAAACCTTGGATAAAGTTATTGAATTTTTGATTTGTCTTGGAATTTTTTCGCATTTTTTGCGGCAAGCAACACCATGCAGCACAAAAGATTGTATGGGATTATGTTATTAATCAAAACAAAATTATTGAAAGCGAAGAACACCTAAATGATAGATTGAATGAAGAAAAAAATTAAAATGCTTTTTCCGGCAGTCCAAAGTCAGCTAAATAAATGCAGGCTAAGATTGCAACACTCCGATTGTGAAGATAATGAGTATAATTGCGGCAATTTACAGTTTGTTTGGGGCGTAAAAAGCCCGGATGGTATATCGGCTCAAGAGGCAACTTTTTATACGATGAATGATTTGGATATTATTTATGACTGTGAAAGCAATGAATATTTGCTTGGAATAGAAACAATCTATTCTTTTGCCGAGGATAGTAAAGGCGAGATTAAGTATTTGGAAAATTTGCTGGAAAGATTCACTGAATTTATGAAAGAAAATCGCTATATCCTGACAGAGGATAAATTATGCCTTTATCGCATAGAAAGCGGCGAGCATTGGGGGCTGAAACAATTTTGGATTTATACATAAGGTTCAAGGTTTTTGTTAATGGATATAAATTGGTATTTTTGGAAACTCAGCACCAAAATTAATTTTGGATAACGTCAAAATCCACCGCATAATTTGCGGCGGATTTTAAATACATTCGGAATTGACAAAATTTTCGGCAGAAACGTGATCAAAATCCCCATTTTGTCTTGTAGCCTGTGAGGTCTCATCGGTCAGGCGGTATCTGTGTGAGTGCGGCGGCACGATTGCATACCGCACCGGGAATATTGCGGTTTATTCAAAAAGCAAACGGTGTGCATTTTGCCAAAAAACTGCGTCCGTTTCGGTAGATGACAGGCGTTCAAACATAACCGCGCGTGTATAAATTTCGGGACTGTATCCGGGGAAGTCGGTACCGAACAAAATCTTTTCCTTACCCACGGTATCAATGCCGTATCGGAGCATGCCGTAAGCGGCTATGCCTGTACCGGATATATCGAGAAAAAGATTTTCGTGCTTTTTTACGGCGTCCAATCTGTCTAAATAGTCATTGTTATATCCGGGGTGTGCCAATACGATTTTTAGCTGCGGAAATGATTCTGCAACCGAAATACACTCATTTAAAGTAGTTGTGTGCAGAGAAACAATCATATTCAGCTGCACGCATAATGAGAATAATTCGAAATATCCGCTTGAAAGCAATGTGTCACACCTTATGAGATACGGTACAAGTTCACCGACGAGGCGTACACCTTTTTTTGAGTAATTTTCCAGTTCATTTGCGGAAATATCCGGGCAATCGGGGTGAATATGAATCCCGGGAATGAAAAAATCCGGGAATTTTTCATGATACCTCCATGCCGTCAAATTCAGCTTTTTTATAATTGTTTCGGGGGTGCAATCCGAACGCATCAGGTCAAGATCCAATGCGCTGCCGCATGCTTTGCTTATTCCGGCGCGCCGAAGTTCGCTTACAAAAAGCTCGTCTGTCATATCATATCCGAATGTTTTTGTTGTGTTATAGCCCGGGTGGGTATGAAAATCAATTATTTTCATAAAAAAATCTCCGTTCCGCCGCCATACGCCGACATAAATAGTAATTTAAGTTTCTCTTATCCGTATGGCAAAGAATGATAAGAGATTTTTTATGCCCATGTGCATTTTCGGGTGCAGCGAAAATTTTGCACGGGCAACTAAATCCTGCCGAGAGCTGATGTGAAAGGAACTTTCACGTCAATTCCGTTGTGTATTCAATCATTTTTGGTTGGCGCGGTAGTCACTCGGCGTTGTGCCGGTGATTGATTTAAATATACGGATAAATGTGTTACGGTTATTGTAGCCGACGGTTTCATAAATTTCCTTAATCGGTTTGCGCGTGTTAAGCAAAAGTTTTTTTGCCTCGTTAATTCTAAGCACATTTAAATAGTCCGAAAATGTTGAGGACGTCTCTTTTTTTATAACTCTGGACAGATAAGAAGGCGATGTATGGAATGTTTCTGCCAATGTTTCAAGATATATATTCTCGGTGAAGTGATTTTGGATATAAGAAATCACTGCGCGGGGTTTTAGCTTTTTTTCTTCATTAAAGTTTTGCAGTATTTTAAGATAGTCATTAATAGCGGTCTGTGCGTGCGAGGTGCCGGGTGAAAGAATTTCGTCAATCAAAAGCATATCGCCCTTTTGCTCAGGATCATAATCAATTTTCTTTGTGCGGAAAACCTTAAATATAACACCGAATAAATCGTGGAACAGCTGCACAAGCTTAACGTCCGAAATATTGTTATCATAGTTTTTGTTTAAAATTCGGTTTATAATTTTCTTTGCGTCATCTATATTATACGAAATAAGATGATTATACAGCGCCATTTCGTCCGCATAGGAAAACAAAATATCTTCGCTGTCCTGCGAATTATCAATGTTTATGCGGACACGCTTATACTGTGATGTTTTAAATCTGTTGGCAATTGCCTCTTTATGCGATTGCTTTAAACCTTCAATCCCCGGATATGTCGCGCCGGCGGCAAATGCAAAACGTATATCCTCCGTATCGTTCATAAACAGCAAATCAAGGTGTTTGAATATTTCATTTAATGTATCGCTGTTATCCTTTTCATCGGTGTTTAAAAGTATATACAATGTATGCTCTGCGCTGGGAATAATATATGTATCGGGGAAATAGGATAAAAATTCCGAGCTGATTATGTTATATATTTCCAGTTCTATATTTTTTTCTGTAATCGTATCGTACTTTTCATAAAAATACTTCGTCGGATTGAGAGTGATTATAACGGAGCAAAAGTACGGATATGAAAATTCAATTGTATCCGGATAGTTGCCGGAAAAGTAGTGTTCGTTGGAATTGAGAATATTTATAAGCTGCTGCTCCTTGATTAGCGGCAAGGCTTTCGATAATTTTCTGTTCGATTCCAGCGTGTCCAGAACGTGACCGTAAAGGTCATCCAGAGAGGTTTTATCCGATATCTGTGCGTCCGAAAACAGATTTTCTATTCGCTTGATGGGGTTGTATATGCTGCTTGTACCTTTTATGGAAAGCAGAATGGCTATAATAAAAACGGTACAATTAAGCCAAAACAACAGATTAATCGAACGCGGGATTGAATCGTAAATAATGTTGTACGGCGTGGTAATCATGTAGACATATCCCAAAATAGAATATGTCGGTGAGTAAGACACTATAAAGGATTTCACGCCGTGCGTGCTATAGTCAAAGGAGTTAAGTCCGTCTTGCGGAACATCCGAAATACATGAAAACAAATCATCCGGCAGAATTTCGCAGGCGTTGCCGATGGAAAAATTCTGTTTTGTTGTTTTGTTTACTATACTGAGCGTGCTTTTGTCAAAAATCGGCTGCTGCTCGGCAGCGGCAAACATATAACGAAGATCCACATTTACAATTATGGTATTTTTGATATATTTGCTGCCGGATTTTGTGTACACTATCGGCGTGATGAGCTTTTGCCCGTTATTAACAAAAACCATTGACGGCGGGAGCGCGTAGCTGTCGGAAAATGCCATATAAAATTTTTTCCAATAGTTGTAATCATAATTTTCATAGCGGTACAGGGAAGAAAAGTAATTCTCGGCGTCATATGTGGTGTTTTCGGTATATACTCTTTCATTTACACGGTTAAGAACAAGAATACTGTCAATTATAGGGTAATTCTCTTTTATTTTTTTCATAACCTTTTGCATATAAGTAAAATCTTCTATTTCAATATCGCCCTCCGTGTTCAAAATCCTGAAAAAGCGTTCATCGTCGGAAAGCGTCGCGATTGAGTTTGAAATATTTTTGAGTGAGTCCTCCTGCTGTTTGCTTAACGATTTAAGAGAAGATATGTATGAATCCTTAAGTGTGTTTTTGTAGGTATTCTGAAATGATATGAGTGAGAAAGATGAACAGATAACCACAAGCAGGCAAGGTATGGTTATAAAAATAAAAATATGCATATTTGTTCGTTTAAAAAATTTTTTCATGGTAAAACTCCAATATAAAAATCAAACCGTGTCCTGTATCCTATGATGTAATTATAGCATAACAAAATTGCAAAGTCAACAAAACAGACGTGTCGCAAAATAAATTGGTGATGTGAAAAATTTCCCATATCTATGCGGGTTTCGTGACTTGATAAATGCGGGCGAGTTAATATAATGTGACATGGTGAAAAAGTGACACATGCATGTGTAAAGAAAAGTGACATGATGAAAAAATGTCTGTTTACAGGATAATCGCCCCGACGTATAATTAAATTGTAAACAGCACTATGTGCAAATGAATTATGAAAGGAAGGATTACATGAAAGGAAAAAAATTAATAGCACTTCTTCTCGGTGCGGCGCTGCTGACGGCTGTAACGGGCTGCGGCACCGGGGGCGGAAACGACGGAAAAATCAGTGTAGAGGTAGGCAACTGGCCGGGAAACGGCAACAAGGAGGTGGTTAAAAAGTATGAAAGCTGGAAGGAGGGCTTTGAAAAGAAGTATCCGAATATAAAAATTGTCAAAGGCAACACGTATACATATGATTCGCAGACGTTTAATGCAAAGGCTGCTGCGGGACAGCTGCCGGCGTTTCTCGACATATATTTCACGGAAATTGATTCGATGCGAAAAGCCGGATACACATGCAATATAACGAAAAATTTAAAGGATAACGGACTGCTTAATAAGATAAACCCCGATTTGCTGCCGTTAATAAGTGACGAAAGCGGCGAGATTTGCTGTTTGCCGGTTAATACATACGCGCAGGGACTTATTATAAATAAGGAGCTTTTCCAAAAAGCTGGTCTGACGGATAAAAACGGCATGCCAAAAATTCCGCAGACATATGAACAGCTTGCGGAATATGCAAAAATTATTAAAGAAAAAACAGGCGTTGCGGGTTTTGTAATGCCTACGATAGATAACTGCGGCGGCTGGATATTTATGAACATAGCGTGGAGTTACGGCGTAAATTTTGAAGAACAGGGCGAGGGCGGCAAATGGAAAGCCACGTTCGACACACCGGAATTTCGAAACGCCTTGCAATACATACATGACCTCCGCTGGAAACAGAATGCGTGGTCTGATGAAAAAGTTCTTGACAACGCGGGCGTGTATCGGGTATTCGGCACGGGACAGGCGGCGATGGCAATAGGAACAAGCTCATTTGCCGAGCAGATTGTTGAACATTACGGAATGAACAAGGATAATCTTTTCATGGCGAAAATACCGGCGGGAACGGAAGGAAGATATTCGCAAATGGGCGGAAGTGTACGAATGTTCTTTAAAGGAAACACGAGCGAAGAAAACGATGCCGGACTCAAATGGCTCATGTATCAGGGATACACGCCGGAAATTACACCGGAAATTGAGCAAAATCTGCGTCAGAATTATCAGGAAACCATTGATAACGGCGGAATTGTATTCCCGGAAGAATTGTTCGGAATTTGGCAGAGTGATGAAAGAAAAGAGAAAATCAAAGAAATAGCAGCTGATTATGCAAATGTATCGATTGATAATTTCAAAGATTATATGGACTTTACCGGAGTAATCATAAGACCGGAGGAGAGCGCATGCTGCCAGCAGCTGTATGCGGTTCTGGACGGCGTAATTCAGGAAATACTGACAAACGAGGCAGCCGATATCGACGCTTTGACAAAGACAGCGGTAAATGATTTCCAGAAAAATCATCTTGATAAAATGAATTAATGAAAGGCAAAATAACTATGAGGAAAAATGGAAAGACAGCGAAACGAATGAGTTTTGGGAAAAATATATCGGGGTGGCTGCTTATCTTGCCGGCTGTTATAGCGTTTGCGCTTTTTGTATGGCGGCCGATTGTTATTTCATTTGTAGACTCGCTGTTCAGAATGCAGGGAATGACGCGGACGGAATTTATAGGGTTAAAAAATTATACGGATGTAATTTCCGATACCAATTTCATGAAGTCTTTGTGGAACACCGTAAAATATGTGCTTTGGTCATTGGTGTTGGGACTTCCGCTGCCGTTTTTAGCGGCAGTCATGATGAATGAAATGGTAAAAACAAAACAGTTTTTCAACGTTGCGTTTTATTTGCCGTGTGTAATTCCCTCAATGGCAACCTACTTGATTTGGCGTATGATTTATGCGGACGGAAACGGCGGACTTTTGAATATGCTTTTGTATTTTCTCGGCATAATGCCGATGTCGTGGCTGAGCAATGCGAATTTATCAATACCGCTTATTGTAATAACCATGACGTGGAGCGGGTTTGGCGGTGCGGTGATATTGTATCTATCGTCGCTGCAGGGCATAGACCAGAGCCTGTATGAGGCGGCACGGCTGGACGGAGCGGGAATTTTTACCAGGGTGAAAGTTATAATGATGCCCAATATGTGGGGAATACTCCTTCTTCAGGCAGTCAGGCAAATTATCAGTGTGTTTCAGGTTACGGAGCAGCCGCTCGTTATGACGGGCGGCGGACCGAACGGCGCCTCGGCATCGCTCGGACTGGTGAATTATTATTACGCATTCAAATACGGACAGTTTGATAAATCAATGGCGCTCAGCGTAGTGATTTTCCTGCTTTTAATCTGGCTGACGATTGTATACTTCAAATTGGATAAAAAAATTAATGACTAAGGAGATTGGCATGAAGGTTTTCAATAATAAAATGGAAGGACTGCTTAATTTTTCAGATTTAAAAAGTACATATGTTAAAGTGGTTTATATTATTATGTTCATATTGCTGCTCCTTGTTGCAGCCGCATGTATTTTGCCGGTTATATGGGCGCTGTTTTCGGCATTCAAAGAGCCGTCCGAAATGTATAAAATTCCGCCGACATTTTTGCCGGAGCGTTTTCATATGTCGAGAGTTACGGAGGTTTTGAAAAGCATAAATCTTCTTCCGTATTTTATAAGTACATTGTGCATCATAGGCGGGTGCTGGGTGATAGATGTGACATTTAACGGATTGGCGGGATATGTGCTGTCGAAAATCCGCCCGCGCGGAACGGTTTTACTGGAAACGCTTGTTTTTTGGTCAATGTTGCTGCCGGGGATTGGCTTAACGCCGCTTTACATGACTTTTGTCGATATGCCGCTTTTGCATATTGATTTGACGGGTACATATTTTCCGATGTGGCTGATGGCGGGCTGTAATGCCTTTAATATAATGCTGCTGCGAAACTTTTTCAACAGTATTCCGCGGGAGTATATGGAGGCAGCAAGGATTGACGGTTGCTCAGATACGGGAATATTCTTCAGGATAATTCTGCCGCTGTCGAAACCGGTTTTGGCTGTTGTATCAATTTACAGTATTTTAAATTCATGGAACAGCTTTATGTGGCCGTATCTGATTTTGGGCGGAACCAATAAAGAACCGATTTCGGTTTTGCTTTATCAGATATCGGGCGGCGGATTCGGCTTGAAGGAAAATGATATTTTAATGGTAACGCTGCTTGCGTCAATTCCGCCGATACTGATATATGCATTTTTATCCAAACAGATATCGGGCGGGTTGAACATGAGTGGTATTAAGGGGTAGATTTTGTAATCAATAAGGAAGGAAGTGTTATAATGAGAAAATTTTTTGCAATGGTGATGGCTTTTGCGATAGCGGTTACGTCTGCGGGAACGCTTGCGCCAATATCAGCAGGAGCTGAGGCGAACGAGAAATATTTGTTAAACCTCGATTTTGATTCGGAAAATGATGCGTCGGGCATCATTGGTTTAAAACCGAATTATATTTGGGTGAGTCCCGGCGGGTCGCAGCTGTCATATATTCAGTACGGCGACGATTCTTATGTTCGTTTTCCTTTAAAAGAGGCAATGAACTTGGAAGGTACGGACAAATATGAAATAGAAATGCGGTTTAAAATGCCGTACCTGAATTACCGCGTGCTCGCACTGTCGAACGGAAATCCCGATGATTCGAGAGTGTATTGGGGATTTGCGCAGGGACTTTTGTCGCTGTGCCGCTATGGTGTGCCGGGCGGAAATGCGTCCGATATGTCGCTTGACGATAAAACAGGTATAGGCAGCGCAACATCGGATGAATGGCGTACGGTAACGATAACCTATGATAACGGCAGCGTAAAGCTGAAGGTTATAGATGAGCATGAATCAGGAAATGTTGAAAGTGAAACAAGCACAACGCTTGCGGCGCTGACTGGCAGTGCTAATTTTCAGCACAGACCGGGCACAACGTATGACCATTTGCTGCTCGGAAATTTACAAAGAGACGAAATGATGTCGGTTGATTACATAAGGGTTAAAAAGACTGCTCAAACAGATGATGAGCCGGTGGATAAAAACAGCCTGTTAAATCTTGATTTCGATTCCGCGAAGGACGCATCAAGCGTTATAGGTTTAAAACCGAGCTATATTTGGGTAAACGCGGGCGAGTCGCAGCTGTCATACATTCAGTACGGCGACGATTCGTATGTTCGTTTCCCATTGAAAGAGGCAATGAATTTAGAAGGTGCGGATAAATATGAAATAGAAATGCGGTTTAAAATGCCGTATCTGAATTACCGCGTACTTGCGCTGTCGAACGGAAATCCGGGGGCGGAAGTGTTAGCATATAACGGATTTGCGCAGGGATTTTTAGCACTGTGCCGTTACGGTTTGCCGGGCGGAAATGCGTCCGATATGTCGCTTGACGATAAAACGGGTATAGGCAGCGCAACATCGGACGAGTGGCGTACCGTGACGATAACATATGATAACGGCAATGTAAATTTAAAAGTTGTTGATGAGCACGAAACGGGAAATGTTGAAAGTGAAACAAGCACAACGCTTGCAGCACTGACGGGCAGTGATAATTTTCAGCACAGACCGGGCACGACATATGACCATTTACTGCTCTGGAATAACGTAAGAGATGCTATGATGTCGGTTGATTACATAAAGGTGACAAAAATTCCCGCACCGAAGGTTAATTCGGTAACCGTAATTTCCGATGGTACGGAAAGCGGAATAACGGCAGATACAAAAGGATTTGAAATATTATTCAATGACACAATGGACGAGGACAGCCTTGCCGGTTCGGTTATGATATGCGATGCGGACGGGAGAAAGGTTTCGGCAGACGGCACTCTTTCGGAGGATAAAAAAACATACAGTCTGAAACTGCGCGAATCTCTTGCGGGCGGTACGGAATATACAATGAAGGTAAGTACTGCCGCAAAAACCATGGAAGGCATAAATTTAAAGAGCGACTATGTATCACGCTTTTTCTGCGAGGATGCGTACACGCTTTTAACGATAAATTATGATATGGCGCTGCGCGATATTGAAAATATACACGGAATAGCGGCAACCGTAAATATAAAAGAGGAGTCGGGCGGAAACAAATATATGAGTATACAGCCCAATTGGGGCAATTCGGGATATTCGCTTTCATACACGATGCCCGATTCGGACAGAGATTATGCAATGCGCTTTGACTTTTCATTTGAAGGCGTGAGAACGGATATCGCTTCTGTTATGTTGTGTGAAAAGGCAAATGTCCGTCAAGGAGGAGAAAATGTTTATAATCAGTTTGGTCTCGTAAGACCGACCGAGGACGGAAAATTTTCCGTTGCGGGCAATGAAGTTGCGGGCATTACCTATGAAGAGAATAAATGGTATTCATATGAATTAAACTTTAACCGTTCGAGCTGCGCGCTGCAGGGAAAAATATATGAGAGGGATAATCCCGCCGTGTGTGCGGATTTCAGCTTTGTTGCACAGCACGGAATTTACGGCAACGGTATGCCGGATTTACAATACGATGCATTGAAATTCGGTTGTAACGGTACGGTTAATATTGATAATATTATTCTGCACGAGACGGTTGATAAGCCGGTAAAATGTAAGGTAACATCGGAACATACGGGTAACATTTTCGGCGGCGATGATGAAAAGACACTGGAAATTCAATTGGACAACGTCATGCATACGGCTGCCAATGTGACGGTTTCGTATGAAATAATCGATGAGGATGGCAGAGTTTTAAAAAGTGCGTCATTAAGCCCGTTTACGATGAATGCGGGCGAAAATAAAAAATGTGCGGTATCGGCTGATGTAACTAAATTCGGTACGTACAAAATTATACCGACGGTGCGCGTGTCGGCGGACGGAACGCAGTCTTACAGATGCGGTGCATTCCCGTTCTCAGTTGTGAATAAGAGGACGGACGGCGAACCGCTTAATTATGAAAGCGGCGCAAACAGTCTTGCGTATTATATAGAAACACAGGATAAATGGGACGCGGTTAAAGAGATAATGCAGCAGGCGGGAATCGGCGGTATACGCACGGTTTTAAGCTGGAGTGATGTGCAAAAAACGAAGGACGCATTTGTAAATAATGCAAGCTATGCAAATATAGCATACTCCGACGCGATAAGCAGCGGCATAAACAATATGGCGACGCTGAGCATGGAAAACGCAGTGCTTTACGGCGGCTGGGACAAACCAAATGCTCCGCATAAAATCGGAACGGAAGAAGCATGGGCAGAATGGGAGGCTTATGTAGACTATGTAAGCAAAACCTATAAGGACAGCGTAACTTATTGGGAGGTTATAAATGAGCCGAACGCTTTTATGACGGGCGCCCAATATGCAGAGTACATAACAAGAGCATATCCCATAATCAAGAAGAATGACCCGGACGGATTGGTTTGCGGATTTGCACTCTCGGGGAGAGAATGGACATGGCTTGAATCGGCATTAAAGGCTGTCAGCGCGGATTGTATGGATATTATTACAATTCACCCGTATGACTGGGAGTTTGACCAAAATGAATTTGCCGGACTGGAACAATGGTCTACGGTATTTCGGGACAACAATTACGTAAATTCCATGAACAGGCTTAAAACGCTGCTGGCAAAGTACGGTTTTGAGAACATACCCGTATTGTCTACCGAAGTGTCTGTAAGTTCAACGCCGCCTTCGGTTGAACATAAGGGGCTGTCATCATTAAAGGCGCAGGGGGCAGAGCTCATACAGCTTTACGCGCTTACCAAAAAGGAAGGATTTATAAATTCTTCGTATTGGTACAGTCTGATATGTACATCGGTGAGAGGGCTTGAAGATGCTGTGGACGGCGACCGAAACGGCAATTTCGGACTTGTGGGAAATGAAAAGGACGTAGTGCCTTATGCGGCAAAACCGGCATATGCGGCAATGGCGGGATATAACAAAATGCTGACAAATGCCGAATATGTTGACTGCATAGAAAATGTCAACGATTGGTCTGGCACGCGCGCATACCGTTTCCGCAGAACCGACGGAAAACAGGTGATTGTTTTGTGGTCGGAAAACAAAGCGGAAAATATTGCACTTAATTTGGGAATTGACAATGCGGAAATTTATGATAAATACACAAATAAAATAGGTGTAATGAAAGCAGACGGCGGAGTGTTCAATTTTACCTCATCGTTCGAGCCGATATATATAGTCGGCGATTTCAAGAATTTTGAAAGAGGTACGGGGACAATAACGGTTGATATCGGCAGACAGGAAAAATTGTGCGGTGATACGGCAGAATTTAATATTGCCGATGCAAGCGGACGAAACCTGAGAATTGAAACGGAAGGAACGAAATGGGCGGAAGTTACCGAAAATACCGGTATGCAAAACGGCGCCGGACATCTCAGCGTTCAATTAATGAGCGGCGCAAGACAGGAAGAACCCGTTGATGTGTCTGCTTATGAAGGCGAGAGCCTGATTTATTACGGCAGATTGCATATTCTTGCGGGCGAGGTAAGCCTCGGAAAAGTGAAAATCAATCAAAAGGAAGTATACACAATTGATGACGCGGCAAGCGGCGAGCTGACAATTCCGGTGCTTATAAATAATCTGTATAAGCATGAAAGCGGCGCGGAAATACTTGTATCTTTCTATGACGCTGCGGGAAGGCTGCTGTCGGTACAAAAGGCGAATGCAGGAGATTTGACAAGGGGCGCGAATGAAATAAAAACTCAAATCACTGTGCCTGAATCTTGTGCGGGCATGAAGATTTATTTGTGGAAAACAAACGGCGAAATGATTCCGCTTTGCGGCAATTTGTATATTCAGTAGGAGGAAAAAATGAAATTTTTCAAAAAATTACCGATTTTCATAATATCGGCGGCAATGGCAGCGTCAGCGCTGCCGGCAGCCGCGGCGGAAGAAACGGTTACTGTGCCGCATAAAGAAGGAACATATTTAATAGAGGATTTTGAAGGCGATGTTCCGAAGATAAAAACATTTTACGGCGCAACCCCGGAATATGCAGTTAAGACGGAAAAAAACGGGAATAAATATCTTGAACTTATATCAAATTGGGGGCATGCCGGTTGGCAGCTTTACGAGCCGCTGCAATCGGGGTCGGACTATGTTGTAAAATTTGATTTTTCTTTAGAGGGTGCAAGAACCGATATCCCGTCAATCATGCTTTGTGAAATCGATAAGCATCAGAATGTTTCGGATCAGTTTTATCATCATTTCGGATTGGTAAGACCTACCGAAACGGGCGGGATTTCGGTTGCCGGTAACGATATACCGGATATAAGTTTTGCAGACGGGACATGGTACTCATATGAGATATCATTTAACCAGAAATCCGGCAAAATTAAGGGTAAGATATCCCAAAGGGACAACAGCGAAATTTTCAGCGAGTTTGAATTTACCGCGACAGACTTTATTTACGGAAATGGCTTGCCACGTGCGCTGAATTATGACGGATTTAAGGTGTGCTGCAAAGGTACATATCGTCTTGACAATATCGAGATACGTGAATCGACGGAAATTCCGATTGAAATAAAAACGACAACGCAGCACCCGGGAAATATTTTCGGCGGGAATGACGAAAAAACTTTTGATGTCACGGTAAGAAACAAGCTGTCCGACGGGATAAGCGCCGAGGTCGGATATATAATAACCGACGAAGAAGGCAGAACCGTTGAGACGGGAGATGTGCATAATGTCAGCATTGACGCGAATAAGACGGAAGGCTATTCCGTCCGGCTGAATTCGACGCGGGCATACGGGACATATAAAATTCTGTTCACTGCAAAAGTTACGCAAGCGGACGGTACCGAAAAGGAAGTACAGAGCGTGCCTTTTCATTTTTCAATCGTAAATAAAAAGGCGGCGGGCGAACCGATAAATTTAAAGACGCAAACCGGTACATTGGAGTATTACGTTACCTCAAAGGAAACGTGGGAAAAAATGAAAACAATAGCAACGGACGCAGGTATCGGCGGATTGCGGTTTGACTACAGATGGGGACATTTTCAGTATCATAAGAACAGTGTTCTTGAAAACGGTACGGCAGATACACTTTTTGCCGATTATGCCGCACCCGATATGATTGAAAGCGGAATGCAGCTTATGGCGATAATAGATATGGGTAATCCGTACATACATAACGGTTGGTATGAGCCGTATGCGCCGCATCAGTTTGCCGATGAAAAACAGCAGGAGGCGGAATGGGCCATATGGGAGGGCTACGTTGACTGGCTCACCAAAACATACAAGGACAGCGTAACATACTGGGAAATTATAAACGAACCTAACGCTTTTATGACGGGCGCCCAATATGCGGAATATGTAAAACGGGCGTATCCAATTATAAAAAAGAATGACCCGGACGGAATTGTATGTACATTTGCATTGTCGGGCGTGGATTTGGCATGGTTTGAGGAAACCTTTAAGGTAATCGGTACGCAATATATGGACGCAATAACCGTTCACCCGTATGACTGGGGTGTAAGCGGTGAACTGCTCGGCTTGGATAATTGGTCCAAAATTCTGCGTGACCAGGTTACTATGGACAGAATTGACGCTCTGCGGAGTCTGGTGGACCGTTACGGCGGCGAAAACCTCAAGTTTTTGCTGACGGAAGTAGGAACGAGTTCAACGCCGGACAGAAAAAATTCCCTCGGCTTGCAGTCGATGAAGATGCAGGCGGCAGAGGTAACGCAGCTGTTTGCGATGATGGGCACGCGTGATGATGTTATTGCGCCGTACTGGTATTCATATATTATGACGACCCAGCGCGGCTCGGATGATACTGTACCGGGCGACAGAAACGCAAACTTCGGTATGATCGGTAACGAGCTGGACAATGTACCGTTTGCGGCAAAACCCGCATATGTTGCGCTTGCGGGATATAACAAAATGATGACGAATGCGGAATATGTCGACGGTATCGAGGACATAAAGGAGGATAATCTGACGGGAACGCGTGCATATCGTTATCGGCGGCAGGACGGAAAACAGGTGATAGTGCTGTGGACGGAATACGGTGCGGAAAACATTGCTCTTGATTTGGGCACGGACAATGTTGAAGTATTTGACATTTACACAAACAGCATAGGCACTATGAAATCCGCCGCGGGTGTGTACAATTTTACATCAACATTCGAGCCCATGTATATTGTCGGCGATTTCGGAAAATTACAGCGTGCCGAAAGTACCGTTACGGTAAGCGACGGGCGCATAAGGGCAGTAAAGCTTGACGCCGCGGATATTGTGATAAATGATACCGAAGGGAGAAATCTGCGTGTAGAGGCAGTCGGTACACCGACGGCGGTAATCACGCAAAATACGGGGATTTATAACGGCAGCGGAAGAATAAGCGTGGAAACAACTGCCGATGCGGAAGATGAAGAACCGATTGACATACGTATTTACGATGGTGACAACCTTGTGTATTACGGGAAATTGCATCTTATTATAAAAGATGATGCGGTAACGATAACATATAAGCTCGGCAAAGACAAAACGGGCGCAAAAAACAGACAGGTCGTAGATGTATCGGTTACGAATCAATGTGCGGGCAAGGAATTGACAGGGACGGTCACAGCAGATTTCTCGCTTATAGGCGGTAAAAACGAAAAGCGTACCGTTGTGGGATTGCAGCCGAAGGAGACAAAAACCGTGAGCCTTAATATTCCCAAATCTTCATCATATGTGCACTCGATTGCATCAATGCTTAATATGACGTTTGACAACGGGTACAGTACGGAGGAGAAGATTTCCATAATTGAGCCGATTGTCGCACCGTACAACACGAAAAATGATATAACGGTATTTGACGGTGAGCCGACGGGGGGGTCGTGGTTTGCGGCAAATGACGCGCTTGCGTCCCAAAGTTATGAGGACTGGAAAGGTATTGCCGATTCCTCCTTCAAAGGAACGCTGCGCTGGGACGAAAAAAATCTGTATGTTTACTGCGAGGTTACCGATGATGTGTTTCATCAGCCGTTTACCAATGCAGATGTATGGCAGGGCGATTGTATTCAGATAGGTATTCAGTCGCCGCCGGAGCTCGGAAGAAATGAATTTTCTCTGTCGGATATAACATTTACCGAAATTGCAATATCCAAAACAAAAAACGGGATAGAGGCGTATAAATACAGTGCACAGAACGGTTTTTCGACAGCGCTTGGTCTGACGGATAAAATTACTGCGGATATCACCGAGAAAAACGGTAAGACGATTTATAAAATTGTGCTGCCGTGGACGGAAATTGTAGGCAGAGAGAAAGCGCAAAAGGGCGAAGAATACAGATTTAACATAATTTACAATGATAATGACGGTTCAAGCCGCCGCGGATTTATGGAACTCAGCGAGGGTATAGGCAGCGTTAAAGACGCGTCGCGGTTTACAACAGTTAAATTATCAGATTAAAATGAAAGAAATAAGAAAGGAAGATGAAAATGAAAAAAACAAGAAAATTAGCTGCCGTAATTATGACCTTCGCAATAGCGGTTACATCAGTGGGAACGCTTGCGCCGATGTCGGCATCGGCAGAGGAGGAATATCTGTTAAACCTCGATTTTGACTCGGTGAATGACGCGTCGAGCGTTATCGGATTAAAACCGAATTACATCTGGATAAATGCGGGCGGGTCGCAGCTGTCGTATATTCAGGAAGGCGACGATTCATATATTCGTTTCACGTTGACAGAGGCAATGAATATAGAAGGAACGGACAAATATGAAATAGAGATGCGGTTTAAAATGCCATATCTGAATTATCGCGTGCTTGCGCTGTCGAACGGAAATCCGGATGCACCCGGTGTGTATGCCGGATTTGCGCAGGGGCTTTTGTCACTGTGCCGCTATGGTGTGCCGGGCGGAAATGCGTCCGATATGTCACTTGACGATAAAACAGGTATAGGCAGCGCAACATCGGACGAATGGCGTACGGTAACGATAACCTATGATAACGGCAGCGTAAATCTGAAGGTTATAGATGAGCATGAATCGGGAAATGTTGAAAATGAAACAAGCACAACGCTTGCGGCGCTGACAGGCGGCGGAAATTTTCAGCACAGACCGGGTACAACATATGACCATTTGCTGCTCGGAAATTTACAAAGAGGCGAAATGCTGTCGCTTGATTACATAAAGGTTAAAAAGAGCAGTGTTGCCGTTCCGCGCATCAGTAATGTAACGGCAATGGCGGGAAATGTCGTGCAGGCAAATGCTTCGGTTACGACAACGGCGTTTCAAATCGAGTTCACCGTGCCGATGAATGAAACCACGCTTGCAAATGCGGTTACGCTTACGGATAAACAGGGCAGAAATATTGCGTTAAACGGGTCGCTGTCGGCGGATAAAAAGGTTTATACCGCTGAACTCGGCGAGCAGCTACAAAGCAGTACACTGTATATACTGAATGTTGCGGTGTCTGCAGAATCGGAGGACGGAACGCCGCTTGCGGAAACATTTAAAAAGAATTTGTACGTTTCGAATCCAAATGCGCTTTTGGAGATAGATTTTGACAATAACGCACCGGCCCTTGAACAGCTCGGAACGGGCGGCGCCACACCGACGGGCGATATAAAAACCGACGCTGACGGAAATAAATATATAGAGATACAGGCAAACTTTGCAAGTGCAGGATATTCGATGTTATCGGGGATTGCGAAAGAGGACAGAGAATACCGTGTTAAATTTGATTTTGCGTCAAAAAATACAAGAACGGATTATACACTGATGCTGGTGGATAAATCCACTCTCGGCGCTGTAAGCGATGACAGTCATTATCACCAGTTCGGTCTTTTGTCCGCCGGCACAAGCGAGAACGGCGTATATTCAACGGGCGATACATATATGAAGGAATTTCGCATTAATGATACGGTGGTGCCGAATGTTGAGTATTCCGAGGACACATGGTTTACGTATGATTTGACATTTAACCCGGAGACGAGGGCGTTTTCGCTCACCATAACCGAGCACGGTAATGCCGAAAATACGGGAACGTTAAGCGGTACGCTTAAAGATGAAATATACGGTAAAGGAATGATGTCAAATAGAACATATGACGCTTTTAAAATAGGATATAACGGCATTGTCCGATTGGATAACATTTTGATTGAACGCGCATCGGGAACGCCGATAATATCAAAATCGGGAATTACGTTTAGGGATAAGAACGGAAACGTTGTAACGGACTTTAATTCGGTAAGCCCCGCAACGACCGAAATTGTGCTTGACTTCAATCAGAGCATGAATGTGGCAACAGCAGACGGAAAAATAACGCTGAAGAACAAAACGACAGGATTGAATGAAAACTTCAGCATCTCGGCAGAAGGAACGGCATTGATTTTGTCGGTTGCAAATTTAACGCCGGGCGGATATTCACTGACGATTTTAAACGGAATCAAATCTGCGGCGGGAGCGGCACTTGAGGACGATTTCACATGCGATTTTACGGTATGCGACGTAAAACAAACGCTTTCGCTTGAAAAGGCGATGATCGGCGAAAATGAAGTAAAGACGCTTGCCGAACTTGCCGACGGAAGTGCATCGGTGGCAATTAATGCCGTAAATACGGGAACAACGCCGGAAAATTACTCGGTAATTATTGCATATTACAATGCGTCAAACAAACTTTTGGGCGTATCGGAAGTCAAGACGGCTGCGGCTGCCGGATTTGAAGGAGGAATAACAGTCCCGATTACAATTGCAAAGCCGGAAGGAACAACAAGTGCGTCAATTATGCTGTGGAAATCAGCTACAGATAACACACCGTATTCAAAGGCATTGTATTTCCGTTAAGAAGAAAATAAGGGCAAATATTTAAAAAATGTGGAGAAATAATATGAAAAAAATATTTTTAGCAGCAATTTGCGCTCTGCTTGCGGCAGCTGCACCGGTATATGCCGACGCAGACCGATACGCCGTAAAAAGCAATGGTGATAACATAGTAATATCCGGCACTTTGGACAAAGCGGCGGCGTATGTGACGCTGGAACTTTTGGAAGAAGGATATTCCTTCGGACAGGATTTGCCGGATAACATTAATAAATCAGATGCGATAGCTTTTTTGCAGCAACAGGAATTATCAGGCAATACCCTTGATTTTGAGTTTGAGTTTCCGTGTGACGGCGCAAGCAGAAAATTAAATGCGTCTTTAAACGGCGAGGGATTTTCCGCACCGCTTCGGTTTACGGTGAATTATGTTAAAAGTTCCGATTTTAATGCTGTATATGCGGAACTTAAAAACAATTTATCAACAAAGGAAAACTTTATCTCATTTTTGGAAACGGGTAATAACGCAATGATTTTAAAGTGCGATGAACTGCCCGCGGAGGCGGACGCCGAAAAGGTTCTGGAGATTATGTATAATTCGCTGAAAGCTGCGGCTTCGGAGGTTAAAAGTGCAGACGATACCGGTTTGATGTGGCGGCAGTCGACGCTTATTTCTCTTTTGAACGAGGGGAAAGTAACCAATATAAAAAAATATGCGAATTATCTGAATTTAAGCGATACAAGCGTATTGACATGGTATAATCACACCGTCGGGCAAACGGGCGGGGCGGAAAAGCTTACAAATCTGCTTGGCACATCAAGGCACGCGACATGCACGGAATTTGAAACAACACTGAAAAAGGCGCTTGTGCTGACGGTTGTGCGATATCCGAACGGAGCGGCAAATATAGGTAAGGTTCTGAACGATTTTGTATCGGTTACCGGGATAAGCCAAACCGGTGAACGGGACAAATACTCAGCATTTGCCGGAAAAGATTACATTGATTTTGATGTATTTTTAAATGCATTTAAACAGTACAGCACCAACACAAATAACAGCAGCGGCGGCAGCGGCGGAAGCAGCGGATCGTCAAAATCCGGAAGTGTTATTCCGGGAATAACCGCCGGAACGAATGCGCAGGAAACCGTCGGAATGAAATTTATAGACCTGGACACGGTTCCGTGGGCGTATAAGGCTATTGCGACGCTTGCCGACAAAAAGATAATATCCGGAAAAAGCGACGACAGATTTGCGCCGGATAATCCGATTACGCGGGAAGAATTTGCAAAACTTTGTGTATGCATGATGCAAATGGATAACCGCAGCTATGAAAATCGGTTCAGTGATGCGGCGGAGGATAAATGGTATACGAAATATATCAATATTGCGTTTGACGCGGGCATATGCACCGGTATCGGTGACGGCGTATTCGGCGTGGGTATGCCGATTACGAGGCAGGATATGGCAGTTATGCTTTATAACATGCTTAAAATGTCCGGGGTGCAGACGGATACAACGCCGCCCGCATTTGACGATTGGAATGATGTAAGCGCATATGCACATGATGCGGTTGCGGCGCTTGTAAATAAAGGTGTGATTTCGGGTATGGGCGATAATACTTTCGCTCCGAACTCCGCGGCTACAAGAGCACAGGCGGCGGTAATGCTATTCGGAATGACAGACAGCATAAGGTAGGAGGGTAGAATTAATGATGAAATTAACGGATAAAATAAAAAGAATATGTTCGGTGATAATCTGCCTTTCAATGTGTATGAGTTTTGTCACGGTATCGGCAAGCACCGGCGCGGGAATTACGCAGCGAGAAAACGAAATTCTTCGTTTTCTCGGCGTAACGGACGAAACCTTTGACGCGGAAGTGTTCGACTACGGCGAATATGTTACGCGTGCGGAATTTGCGCAGTATATGGTGCGGCTGATGAATATAAATATCGGTGAGCAGAATGTTCTCTATTATACCGATATTCCTAAAACTCATTATGCATATGATGAGATTACCGCCCTTACCGAGTTTGGATATATAAACGGATACGGCGACAAAACGTTTAATCCGGAAGAAAATACGGAAACGGAGCATGCGCTTGCGGTAATTTTGCGGGCGATGGGCTGCGGCGAAATCTTGAAAAGCGGTGAAGGCAACATGGTTTACACGCTCTCATCGGATTTGGGATTGACGGATAAAATATCCTCGGGCGGCGATATGACGTACGGGACAATGTTCCGACTTTTCTGTAATGCGATTTTTGCGGAATGTTACGGCAGAGAACTCAGCGATTTGCATAGCCTGAAAAAAAGCGACAAAACGCTTTTGTATATGACGAGGGATATGAAGCATGAAAAAAGCGGCATGGTAACGGCTGCCGATGGCACGGATATTGAAGGCGGCACAATCCGCGACGGATACATAAAAATCGACGGCGAGGAATATAAAGCGTCGGGGGATATGTCGGGATATATCGGACGATACGTCGAATATATCTACAGCGAGGACAGCAGCGGCGACAGAGTTTTGGAATGGGTGTATAAAACAAACCGAAATACCGAACTTGTTATAAATGTAGATTCTGATTGCGAATTTGATGCGCAGACCTTCACTCTCAGGTACCGAACCCAAAATGATAAAACTAAAGTTGTTTCCATTCCCGCCGGAATTACGCTGATATACAACGGTGCGTATCAGGAAACAAATTTAAGCGAATATTTCGGGCATACAAGATACCGCCTTACGCTTGTTCAGAATGAAAAGAGCGACTATTCATTGGCGATCATTGATGAATATGATGTCATTACCGTCGATAAAGTGAGAGGTGCGGATAAGGTTGTATATGGGAAAAACAGCGAAAAACTGTCCTTGGAAGAATCGGATTACAGGTCAATCAAAATTTTCCACTCGGACGGCAGCGCCGCATCAATCGATGATATAGCGAAAGATAACACATTGTGTATCTATCGTTCCGCGGACGTAAAGAAAATAAAAATCTATATAACCAATAAGCAGATAAACGGAAAGGTTGACTCTGCAGATGCGGAAGAAAATGAAGTTGTTATAAACGGAACCGCGTATGAATTTTATGCTGAGCGGGAAGATATTACGTCCTATATCGGTAAAAATATGATTTTGTACCTCGATATGTTTGGATATGTCGCATATTGTGAAATTGACAAAAATGATAATGTGAATGTGGGATTTATGTTCAGATGTCAGTATAACGATGAGGACGAGGTTATATCGGTGCGGATTTTCAATGAGGACGGAAAAGTGTACAGGTATAACACAGCCCAAAAGGTAACATTTAATGAAACATCATATAAAACAGCTGCAAACTTGTATAATGCGATGAAGAGCGGGGCGAGTAAAGTTAAACCGCAGATTATAGCGTATAAAATAAATTCGGAACAGCGCTTGACGGAAATTAACACAGCGCACGAAGATGACGGCACAGAGCATGCACTCACGGTAAATGCGCGTGCCGTGCCGCTAAATCCGGGCGAGATAGAGGCTTGGTATTGTTATTATTCGCCTCAGGCAAAAAAGTTGGGAAGAACTATGGGTATAGACCCGGATAAAACGGTTATTTTCAAAATCCCCGGTACGGCGGATATAGCAAATGCCGGTGATGAGGATTTTTCCATAGGCGCACCGTCATCGGGACTTTACCCGTCGGCAGTGAGCTACCGCACGACAAGCAAAGGCGGATATTATGAAGAATATGTGGTAATTGAAATTTCGGGTGCGAGCGACGATATGTCAAATTACGGTATGATGTTCGACAGCTCCTATACCGGACTCAATAAAGATGACGAAGTTACGCGGTTTGTACGCTTTGCAGATTCGGGCGGAAACTTCCGTGAAGTTGAGGTTGACGGCAATAAGTTGGATATTTCCCAATATAACTTAAAACGCGGCGATATTTTCAAGTGTGCACTGAATGCAATCAGCGGAAAAATGACGGCGCTTGAACTGCTTTATCAGCCGGGAACGAATACAATAAATGAGGACGGATCCATGACGGCGGAAATAAGAAATTTCGGGGCATATGTTTATGATGCGTCGGAAAACGGTATGAAACTCGGCTATACAAGCGGGTCGAGATTTGATGAAATAATTACCGCGGCTGTACCTGTTGTTTTATATGACAAAGAAAAAAATGAAATTATCAAGGGTACATACAGTGACTTGAGAACATTTAAAACGGACGGTAAAAATTGCTCATTTGCAGTTGTCGGAACGAATTATGTCACACCGTTGGTGGTATACGCCCATCGCTAATAAAGTCAACGCGGAAAATACGCGGCGCATCTCATCTTCTTTCCAAGCTCGGAGTATAAGCATACGCCGTCGCTTGTCAAGAAGGCAATCTGCTTGCGTCTTTTCCGTGTTGAAATGGTGCATTGCGGAAAATACTCGGCATGGCACACCTTCTTTCAAGGCTCGGAGTATAAGCATACGCCGTCGCTTGTCAAGAAGGCAATCTGCTTGCGTCTTTTCCGTGTTGAAATGGTGCATTGCGGAAAATACTCGGCATGGCACACCTTCTTTCAAGGCTCGGAGTATAAGCATATGCCGTCACCTGTCAAGAGGGCAATCTGCTTGCGTCTTTTCCGTGTTGAAAAGGGTATGCCGGCGCGGAAAATACGCGGCGCATATTCTGTTTAATGATTTATGCTGTCATACTGACGGCGGAACGGAGAATTTTTATGAAAACTATAAACATTGAATCAAAACGTGAGGTATGCTGGGACTGGTATTTGGCAGACAAAATCGAAAACATCACGTTAAAACTGCACAAACCGAAAAAAAAGAATTTGGCGCTGGAATGTAATGCACCGTGGGAAGGCTGCACGTGCGGTTATCCCGCAGTCATGAAAGTCGGCGATACATACAGGCTTTACTACCGTGCAAGCGGGCGGCAGGACTTAAAGGACGAAAGTTTTTGTATGGCGGAAAGCAGGGACGGGAAAACATTTACCAGACCGGAATTGTGCAAATTCGAAACAGGCGGGACGCTGAAAAACAATGTGTTTTTCAGAGAGGACAGATTTGTGGACAATTTTTCGGTACATTATGATACAAACCCGGACTGTCCCGATGACGAAAAATTCAAAGCGCTGTCACTTATTATGCCAGACGATTTTTCCAAAACGGAACTGGGGTATTATAAAAGTCCCGACGGAATTAATTTTACGTTTGTGTGTATATTGCCTATACGTGGGATATTTGATACTCTCAATGTAGTTTTGTGGGACAAAAAGGAAAAAACATATCGCATGTATATCAGAGATTTTCATGATGAAAACGGCGAGACGAGTAAATATGATCCCAATACTGCGATGGAAAAAGCAATCCGCGATATTCGCCTTACGACGTCAAAAGATTTTGTGAATTGGAGTGAGCCGAAAAAAATAGAGTATGACGAAGGAACAGCTGATTTGCAGATGTACACAAATCAAATTATAAAGTATCCGCGCTCGGACATATATCTCGGCATGCCGACGAGGTATGCCGACAGGGCGAGGGACGCCGTAAATTTCAAATATCTGCCGGATTGGGGCGGCGAAAGGACAAAGCTTATCAAAGACGGACATCGGGAGGGAACCGCTGTCACCGATTGCGTATTAATGACATCACGCGACGGATTTCATTTTAGCCGAACCGATGATGCTTTTATGACGCCGGGTTTGGAGGATAAATACAATTGGGTATACGGCGACTGCTATCCGTCTCACGGCATTATTGAAACTTGTGCCGATGATTGCAGCGGTGCACACGAACTGTCATTTTTTGCAGGCAGCGGATACAGAAACGAGTGCACAAAATTTATAAGATACACGGTTCGTCTTGACGGATTTTTCTCATGGTACGGAAATTTCGGCGGAGGAGCGGTCACGACCGTACCGATTGCGTTTACGGGGAATAGCATGAGCATCAATTTTGCCACATCGGCAATTGGCAGCATAAGGATTCTGCTTTGCGATGAGGACGGAAAACCGATAGAAGGATATGACAGCGGAATACTTTTTGGCGACAGTCTTGACAGAAATGTCGATTTTGAAAAACCGCTTGAAAGTATTTCGGGTAAAATGGTCAGAATACGTTTCGAGTTAAAGGACTGCGACTTATATTCCTTCAAATTTGAGTAAAACAGAGGAAAATATATGAATCAGATAAAATTAAAAGGTTTGGAAGCAGAGGTCGGCAGGGCGGCGCTCGGAACAGCGCCGTTTGGGACCGTTCTGCCGGAGGAGGAATGCCGCGCCGTGCTTGATGAGTTTTTCGAGTGCGGCGGAAATATTGTCGATACGGCGCTCATTTATGCCGATTGGGAACCGGGAGAAAAGAGCAGCAGCGAAAAAGTTATCGGCAGATGGATAAAGGACAAAAAGAACCGTCACAGCATGGTTATTTCCACCAAAGGCGGTCACCCGAAACTTGATACAATGAATATTTCGCGGCTGTCGGAAAAGGAAATCTTTGAAGATATAGACAGCAGTCTGAAAAATTTACAGACCGACTACATTGATATTTATTTTTTGCACCGAGATGATAAGTCGAAACCCATAGGCGAGATAATGGAGACGCTAAATAAACTGGTGCGTGCGGGAAAGGCAAGAAATGTCGGTTTATCCAATTGGAGCCCTTTGAGAATAGCGGAGGCACGGAAATACTGCCGCGAAAACAATTTGGCGGATATTTTTTACAGTCAAATAGAGTTTGGTATTGCCGAACCGAATCCCGGGACTTTTGACCCCACGACGGAGTTTATGGATAGTGATGCATACGAATTTTACCGCAGGAATGATATTAATTTATTTTCATGTTCGGCACAGTCCGGCGGATATTTTTTTAATTTGGACGAACACGGACTGCCGAAGGCGAATAAAAAATATGACAGCGCGGATAATCTTGCCCGGTTTGACGAGGTTATGCGGCTTTGCCGAAAGTATGACTGTTCCGCTGCCGGTATTCTTGTGGCTGCGCTGTGCTCCAATCCGCATTTTCGGACAATCCCTATTTTGGGGTGCATGAGCACAGAGCAATTAAAAACATCGGTAAAGGGGACGGAAGTGAATTTGAAAGAAGATGAAGTGTGCCGTCTTTTAAAACGTACCGCCGCGTCTTAAGAGGAATAAAAATGAGATTTAATAATGAGACAAAATATTACATACAGCAGGGACTTTACAGCATGGCTGCGCTTATGATAAGCGGAACAGTATTGCAGACATTTTTGCTCGAATCGGGAATTGACGCCGGGGCGGTATCGTTCTACACCTCATTTATGCAGGTGATGCAGATGGCGGTTATGATTTTATGTTCACGCAGACTTGAAAATCTGAAGAATATAATTTTGGCAACCGCCATTGTGCAGATAATGCAAACAGCAATATTGGCGGCACTGCTTGCGCTGTGTTATATTAATAATATCACGATAACCGCGAAATACTATCTTGTGTTTGCGGTGGGGATATTTACAAATATCGGCGCGGGTATTTATAATGTAGTTTGTTACAAAATTCCGTATCATATCATGAAGATGAACAGATACGGGATAGTTATGGGTATAACCGGAATAGTCACGGGTATAATCGGAATATTATTTTCGACGGTTCTTACGGTTTTTTTGAACAAATATTCATACTTTAACGTTATGAGCGCTTTTTTGCTGTCGGGGATTGCGGCACTGCTTGCGGCGGTGGCGATTACCCTGAGTTACCGTGACAACGGATTCGGAAATACATGCAATGATGAAAGGGAAAAAATCAATCTGTTTGCGTACAGACCCTTTTTGATACTTTTTGTTCCGAATTTGCTGCGCGGATTTGTAATCGGCATATTTAACCTTATGGTAACGGTCGGGTATCATTACGTGGTGCTCGATACGGTATCTTCGGGATATCTGCTGATTATAACAAATGTGACAATGATAATCGGGTGCGCGGCATATTCGCTGATGGCAAGGCACAATATCGACAGATGGATTATTTTTGTAAGCAGTATGGGAATTTGTATTATTATGCCGCTGATTTTGGCGGGGAAAAGCACGGCAAATTTTCTTACCATGTACGGAATAGGATATTTTATTCTTAATCTGATAAATTATTCCGTCCCGGTTGCGGTGACGAAAATTGTTGACTACAAAATTATCGGGCAATATACGGCGTGGCGCATGATGCTGAATACATTGGGCAGCGCGCTGTCGGGGATTATGTGTATTCCCATGCTGGAAATTTTCGGCGGAACGCCGGCATTTGCAATTATCGGCGTAATGCAGCTACTGTCGGGCGGGGCGTATTTTTTATGTATGAAGAAGGTGAAAAAGGTATGATTAATGACGCAAAATGGATTTGGGCGGACGCTGCAGAGGAAAAAAATCAGTATGCCGATTTTGTGTGCGATGTCAGCGCGTCAAAAGACGGCGGCACCGCCGTTTTGCAAATTTGCGCGGAAAGTGAGTATGCGGTATGGCTGAACGGTCGGTTTATCGGGTGCGGGCAATATGATGATTATCCCGATAACAGACATTTTGATACATATTCCTTTAAAATGAAAAGCGGGAAAAACAGGGTGCTTATCACCGCGTACCATCAGGGAGAAACAAGTATGCAGTATTATGCGGATAAAAGCGGCGTGTGTTTTGCGCTGGGTTTTGAGGATAAAGTTATTCTGAGCGATGAAAATATCATGTCGGCAATATCGCGCACATATGCAAGCGGAGAGATGTATAAAACTACGCAGCAGCTCGGATACGGGTATAAATATTCTTCCTTATATGAAGAATATATTGGCGCGGATTTAAAAAAATCCGCAGCCGTGAACAAAGCGGTAAAACTCAGTCCGCGTCCCCTTCCGAAACTTAATATCGGCGAAAGATGCAAAGCGGAGATTGCGGCACAAGGGTATTTTATCCGAAAGGAAAAAGCAGATGTGCCCGCGGTGCAGATACAAAAAGATTATCTTTCATATTCCGTGTTTGAGGAAATGTTTTCGGGCAGTAAAACTATGACGCCGGCGGTTTCGCTGAAGGCTTGCAGAGATGACGGCGTGTGGATTGTTGTGGATTTGGGAAAGGAAACATGCGGATTTTTTCAAATGGAACTGGAAACAACGGGAACGGGCACGGCATGTATCGGGTATGGCGAACACGTCAAAGATTTACGTGTGCGCACGAAAATTGATGCACGCAATTTTGCGGACGAATATACTGTATCACCGGGCAGAAAGGTATTCACGCATTACTTCCGGCGGATTGCGGGACGGTATATACAAATTCACTTTTACGGCATTACCGATTTAAAAATTCATTACGTCGGTATTCTTCCGGCGGAATATCCGTTAAAACGGGCGGGGGCTTTTTGGTGCAACGATAATCTGCATAATAAAATATATGATGTTTGTGCGGATACATTAAAAAACTGTATTCATGAACATTATGAGGATTGTCCGTGGCGGGAACAGGCGCTGTATGCGTCGGATTCAAGAAATCAGATATTGTGCGGTTACTATGCTTTCGGTGAATTTGATGCGGCGCGGGAATCAATCAGGCTGCTCGCGCATGAAACGGACGGCAAGGGATTTCAGCGTATATGCGCCCCTACCGATTTGGAACTTGTAATTCCGTCCTTTACGATGCTGTGGTTTTTGGAAGTTAAAGAATATATTGAATACAGCGGTGACAGGGATTTTCTGAACGAAATCTGGGACAAGATGGAGAATATGATAGAAAAGTATTGCGCCGATGGGGATTTCCGATATCCGATCGGAGAAAAATACTGGCATTTTTACGAATGGTCGGACGGCTATAACGGTTATGACAAATATAGGGAGCTGCATAACGAGACCGATTTTTCCGACGGAATGTATATGGTGTTTTTATATATTGCGCTGACGAGTACGATAAAGCTTGCGAAAGCCTGCGGAAAACGGCGGTTTTGCGAAAAATACAACCCAATTGCCGAAAAAATAAAAAACACCGTTAATTCGGTGTTTTGGAACGAAGAACGCGGAATATATGCGTCGTATATTTACAGCGGGAAAAAGGAACATTACGGCGAACTAATGCAAATTATGGCAATGTATTCGGGGATTGCGGAAAATAAACGTGAGATTACGGACGCGCTTTACCGCAAAAAGGTATTGCTTGACAGCCGTATTACGCTCAGCTACAGCATCTATAAATATGATGTCCTTATGTCATTCGGCAGGGAGTATGAGCAATATGTTCTCGATGAAATTGCCGAAAAATGGGGCAGAATGCTTTATGACGGTGCAACCTCGTTTTGGGAAACGGAGTCGGGCGAGGCGGATTTTGACCGCGCGGGAAGTTTGTGTCACGGTTGGTCGGGAATACCGGTGTACATATATTTCAGATACATAATGGGCATAAGCGCCGAACAAATCAGCGGGTGCGCCGAACCCGAAAAATGCGCAAGCGAGGGATTTTATCGGTATAAAGGAAGTTATACGGCGAAGAATACCGTTTACATGATAGAAAAAACAGGCGATGACATATTAATCGAAAGGAGAAATTTAAATGAAAAAAATAAGTGATAAACAGATTTTGGTAGGTGCGGATTTTGCGGGATATCCGCTTAAAGAGGCAGTTTGTGCCCATTTGAGAGATAAAGGGTGGACAATTACGGATATCGGCGTAAAGGCGGACTCGGATTCCGGGGATACCGAACTTATGTTCCATAGAATAGGATTGAGAGCGGGAGCGATGATTGCCGAAGGCGAATTTGAAAGGGCATTACTTTTCTGCGGAACGGGAATGGGAATACACATTGCGGCAAGTAAATGTCCGCATGTTCATGCGGGCGTTGTAGAAAGCGTACCGGCAGCACTCCGTGCAATTACAGGTAACGGGGTTAATGTTCTTGCGATGGGTGCGTTTTATGTTGCGCCGCAAATGGGGTGCGATATAGCAGATGCATACCTTGGTGCTCAGCTCGGCAGCGGGTATGAATGGTGGCATAATTTTTATGAGTTCCATAAGCTTGCCATTGACGAGTTGGAAGCATTTGATTATGAAACATATAAGAAAAACGGCTATAAAACAGAGCATTTGGGTGACTATCCTTTAAAATTGGAAACAAAACCGGAGTAAATATGCGGTGCGGCTGAACGGAGATTAATATGAAATTTATTGAAAAGATAAAAGAAAAGCAAGCGGATAATGAAAATAAACGCGCGCCTGTGGCGGCGTTTTTTGGCGACAGCGTAACGCAGGGCTGTTTTGAGATTTATCGGAACAGCGCCGGCACCATTGAGCCGGTCTTTGATAAAAATTGCGCATATCATAATTATTTTGCAAAAATTCTTTCCGTTTTGTATCCGTCGGTGCCGGTTAATATAATTAACGCCGGTATAAGCGGGGGATATGCCGGGCAGGGGTATGAAAGACTGGAACGCGATGTTTTGCGGGCAAATCCCGACCTTGTCACGGTTTGTTTCGGACTCAACGACGCAGCACTCGGCGCGGACAGGGTGGGCGAGTACGAAAACGCATTGGACAACATTTTCACGGAACTCAAAAATCGTGATATTGATGTTATATTTATGACACCGAATATGATTAATACCGAGGTGAGCTGCCGCATGACGGACGCAGAACTTAAAAAACTTGCTGCCGATACCGCGGAAATACAGAATGACGGCGTAATGGATTTGTATATGGAAACGGCAAGAGCTGTCTGCAAAAAGTACGGTGTTGTGATATGCGACTGCTATAAAAAGTGGAAGATGATGCAAAGCTGCGGCGTCCGGACGACACATTTGCTTGCAAACGGTATCAATCACCCGACGCGGGATATGAATTGGCTTTTTGCGCTTTCATTAATCGAAACAATAATGGAAGATGAAACAGAGGGGACTATAAAACATGAGGTTTGAGATTAAGGAAAATGCAATTCACATGATTTTTGATGTGTCTGAAAGCGGCGACGTGAGATTACTGAATTTTGCGCGCGGCGGGAGCGGACAAGAGATGTCCGAAAAACAGCAAAGCTATGCGCAGGCTGTTGAGGTACATATGGCGGGCGACAATCAGAACGACCATCACGGCGCAAAGCACACATGCTGCGGGAGCAGAGAAAAATTGAAGTATGTTTCGCATCGAATATCGGAAAACGATTTTGGGCGCAAACTCGAAGTTAATCTTGCGGACGAGAAAATTTATGTCACGCTTAACTATCAGTTTTATACGGGTGTAAGCGCTGTGCGCTGCAGTACGGATATTAAAAATATATCGGCTGAAACGGTGGGGATTGAGTATGTGTCCTCGTTTTCGCTGACGGGTATAGGTGCAGACGACGGTCATGTTTATATCCCGTCCAATTCATGGGTGAGGGAAACGGCGTGGAAAAAATATTCCCTAAGCGATTTGGGTCTGGAACGAATATCCCCGTTTTCCACGAAACGAATTGCCGTGTCGAATACCGGTACGTGGTCGTCAAAAGAGTTTTTGCCGATGGGTTGTTTTGAGGATAAGCGGCATGCATACATGTGGCAAATTGAAAACAACGGCTCGTGGAACTGGGAAATAAGCGATATTTCCGACATGCTGTATTTAAAGCTTGCCGGGCCGGACGAGAATGAAAATCATTGGTATAAAGAACTTAAAGGCGGCGACACGTTTATGAGCGTCAGCGCAGCGGTTTGTATAGGCAGCGATTTTACGTCGGCGCTTGAGGAAATGACAAAATACCGCCGGCATATAGTGCGCGGTAATAGTGCCGACAGAAATTTACCGGTTATTTTTAACGATTACATGAATTGCCTTTGGGCAAATCCGACAGAGGATAAAATGAAACCGATAATTGATAAAGCGGCAGCTGCAGGCGCAGAATATTACTGCATGGACGCCGGGTGGTATGCCGACGGGGAATGGTGGGATTCCGTCGGCGAGTGGCAGCCGTGCGCGAAAAGATTTCCGCATGGAATAAAGGCGGTATTTGATTATATAAAAGCGCGCGGAATGGTCCCGGGGATATGGCTGGAAATTGAAAGCATGGGGATAAAATGTCCCATACTCGACCGATTGGATGATTCGTGTTTTTTTATGCGCCACGGAAAACGTGTTATTGACCACGGAAGATATCAGCTTGACTTCCGGAGTAATAAGGTGCGGCTTTTTGCCGACGAGGTTATCGACAGAGTGGTGCGGGAATACGGCGCAGGGTATATTAAAATGGATTATAATATTGATGCGGGAGCCGGAACCGAGACAGATGCAGACAGTTTCGGCGACGGACTTTTAGAGCATGGCAGGGCATATATCGACTGGATTTCTTCGGTTATGGACAGATATCCGGAACTTATAATTGAAAACTGTGCAAGCGGGGGTATGCGCATGGATTATGCCATGCTTGCAAAACACCCAATTCAATCAGTAAGCGACCGTGAAGAATTTGATTTAACTGCCGTTATATCAGCGGGTGCGGCGACGGCTGTATTGCCGGAGCAAGCGGCAATATGGTCATATCCCAAACATGATAACAGCGGCGATGAAGTAGTGTTTAATATGGTAAATCCTCTTTTGATGAGAATGCATTTAAGCGGCGAAATTGCGCTGCTGGATGAAGAACGGTTTAAGCTGGTAAAAGAAGGTGTGCACTGCTGTAAGCGGCTCAGAAAATACACTCGCAGTTTAATTCCGTTTTATCCTTTGGGGTTACCCGAATATAATGCGGATTGGGTGTGCTGCGGATTTAAAAATGAGGAACGGATTTTTGTTAAAGTTTGGAAAATGAACAATAGCGATGCCGATATTTTAATTCCGATTAAAAATGCGGGCGGTGCAAAAATAATATATTCGGACGGGAAATGCAGCGTTGGTGCAGAGGACGGAATATTAAGAATGCATTTTGCCGAAGGCAAACATGCGGCTTTGGCGGAGGTAAGCACAATATAACGCAGTTAGTGTAAAAAAACACAGTTATTTTGCAATAAAAACCATGTGCAAAAATATTTTTACGTGGTATGATATAAAAGCCATGAAAGAAATAAACGCAGTGGTAATAGGAAATTTTGAAATTTTACGGAAACGATATTAACGGAGGAAATTTATATGCATTTGGTTACCAAAGTACTGTCACCGCTTGAAAAAGTATTTTATACCGACAGTTTGATGAGATTTAAAACATACAAAAATTCGACTGCGTTGATTGGTGAGCTTGCCGCATTTGAAGTAGCGTATTATGCCAATGAATATGCCGAAAACAGCTATCAGGCGTATGATTGTTTTGCGGCGGTGCAGCTGTATTGTAACGGCAAAGAAATTGATTCTTCGTGCGCCGTACTTTCTGCTGTTGAGCATATGCCGTCGGTATATGCGGGCGTATCAGAAAAAGACCCGGACGATTACATAAAAAGCAACCCCGGTTTGTATCCCGATATGCTTGTCCCGCTGACAAAAGACAAAACATTTACCATTTTGCCGCGGCTTACCGGGACGCTGTGGGTAAGTATCGACACGGAAAATCTTGAAGGCGGAAACTATACGGCAGTCGTAACGATAACAGACGAAAATCGCGAGCCCGTTGCCGCTGTCGAACATAAGATTAAAATAATTCCAGCGCGGCTCCCAAGGCAAAAAATTGCCGTAACGCAGTGGATACATACCGATTGTATTGCAGATTATTATAATATAGAAGTTTTTTCAAAAGATTACTGGACAGCTGTGCGGAATACTATAAAAACAGCTGTCAAATATGGGACAAACATGATTTACACACCGCTGTTTACGCCGCCGCTTGACACAAATCCCGGCAAAGAGCGTACAGCGGTTCAGCTGGTTGATGTGCATAAAACCGCGGACGGTTACTCCTTCGGTTTTGAAAAACTGCGCAAATGGGTAGATATTTGCCGCGAGTGCGGCGCGGAATATTTCGAAATGTCACACCTTTTCACGCAATGGGGTGCGCGCCATGCACCGAAAATTATGGCAGATGAAAAGCAGCTGTTCGGCTGGGGCACCGATGCCGACGGAGATGAATACAAAAACTTTCTGTCGCAGTTTTTGCCGGAATTATGCAGCGAAATCAAATATCTCGGCATTGCGGATAAAACGGTTTTCCATATTTCCGACGAGCCTGCGCTCGAACATTTGGAAAGTTATCGGGCGGCAAGCAAAACTATGCACAAATACATCGGTGATTTTAAAGTCATGGATGCGATGAGCGAGTCGATTTTTTACGAAGAAGGACTTGTCGATATTCCCGTGCCGCATGTTGTGCATGAGGAAAAATTTGCCGCTTTGCACCCGACTCCTCACTGGATATATTATTGCGGTTCGGATAAAAATTGCATGGGACGTACATTCGGTATGCATTCCGCGCGTAACAGGATAAGCGGAACGCAGTTTTACATATGCGGCGTGGACGGATTTTTGCATTGGGGTTTCAATTTTTACAATGCGGCACGCTCTGTGCGGCGTATAGATCCGCTTGCCGTAACCGATGCCGGAATGAAATTCGTTTCCGGCGATTCCTTTATGGTATATCCGGCGCCGAAATTTGAACTGTATAATTCAATTCGTCTGGAAGTATTTCGTCAGGGCATTGATGATATGCGCGCACTTCAGCTGTGTGAAAGCTTGTACAGCCGAGAAATTGTCGAATCCGTTCTTACCGAAGTCAATGGCGATGAACAGGTAGCGCTGCGCAAAATTCCGAAAGATACGGATTTTACCCTGAAAATGCGCAAAAAGATTAATAAAATGATTGCTAAAGCGATAAATGGGCGGAAAAATGTGTAGTGAACGTTATCGGAAATTTAGTAAATGTGTGCCGAAAGTCAAGTCCGGGCTTTCGGCTTTTGAATGTTTGCAGTTATTGAAATATTTTAACTTTTTGTACGGATAGGATTGTTTTAAACATAGACGATGTGAACCTTTTAGATATATGCGCCGAAGACGCTTTCTTCGCAAAAAGGCGGTAGTGCCGGTGAAACGTCGCAAACGTGTTTACAAGCGAGCAGTTGAGCCAAGCGTGCCTTTTTACGATAAAGGAAGAGCAGCGGTATGAGTGAGCTCTGATTTTTTTACAAAAAAAGAGCAAGCGATATAAAGCTTGCTCTAACGTGGTACACCATCACGGGCTCGAACCGTGGACACCCTGATTAAGAGTCTCTCTACGTCACTTTTATTATTTTGCCATTTTTTCTATAATATTTTGTCATATTTGGCTTACCTATGCCATTTATGATATATCAGCAGTCCCCGATGGCAGGTTATATTCATACAGCAAAAAATCAGTCAGGTCAGTCATAAATCAGTCAAAAAACATTGCCGTCAAAAGAACATTTGCAACACAAAATTTTTATTTAATATGCCATGAAAAAGCAAAAGTAACCATAAAAATTCTACTGTTTTAAAGCTGTTTTTATTTAAATGCAGAATGCTGCATAAAGCGGAATAGTTTTCTTACCATTTTCATATCCAAAATTCTTAGATGAAAGCTTTATTGCATACTTCGGATTATTTGTTTGAATATAAACATTCAAACTCTTTGCCTTTGTATTATCTGCACTCTTAACCTCAATCGGTATAATATCACCTTCAAGCTGAATGATAAAATCCACTTCCGCTCCTCTATCGGTCATCCAATAATACGTTTTATGTCCATTAGTTACAAGCTGCGTATTTACGTAATTTTCCGTCATTCCGCCTTTAAAATCATTTATCTCGTCAGACATGTACAGAATATTCTGTGCCATAAGGTCTTTTTTTGCGCACAGCAGACCAACATCGGACACGTAGACTTTGAAAGAATCTATATCACGGTAGTTTTCCAATGGTTTTTTTATATTTTCCACCTTATAAATACGCGATACTATTCCCGAAAGCGCAAGCCATTCAATGGCATTTTCAAACTCTGCAGCCCGTGCTCCTTTTTTTATCATTTTATATTGAAATCTTGTATTTTTCTTTGAAAGCTGCACCGTGATATTGTCATAAGCAAGCCTTGTTTTCTTTATTTCATTCTTGCTGTTATACTTACTCATGTCATCAAGATAGCCTTCCAAAATCATGTTTTGTGTATGCCGGATAAGGATATAATCTTTTGTTTCCGCATACTTCATTACACATTCCGGCATTCCGCCTACAACAAGATATTGTCTGTATAAATCCATAGCTTCATCATGAAGTATCTGCGGCATTGGCTTATTATTTTTATAACAATCCCTTATGAAATTAACCAAATCTTCCTTTTTCATCGCGGTCATGAACTCCTCAATGTCCATGGGATACATTGTTTTTATATCAACCTTGCCTACAGGAAATGAATATTTTTCCCTGTTCACGGCAACTCCAAGCAGACTGCCCGCCACGGCTATATGATATTCAGGTGCTTCCTCATAAAAATATTTAAGCGAAGTAAGCGCTCTTTCGCATTTTTGTATTTCATCGAAAATTATGAGCGTTTTTTCCTTAATAATAGTCTGCCCCGCAATGTGAGAAAGTAACGGTATTAAATAATTGGGAGTTATGTCGCCTTCAAATACTGATTCAAGTTTAGGAGAACTCTCAAAATTGAAATACGCAACATTTTCATAATAATTCCGCCCAAACTCCAGCAGAGAATACGTTTTCCCTACCTGTCTTGCACCTTGTAAAATCAAGGGCTTTCTATGTGGATTATCTTTCCACTCCTTTAAAAATTTCATTATCTTTCTTTGCATTGTTTTCACCACCATTATTTAATTTATTTATATTATATCACACTTTCATGTAAAATACAACGTAATTTTTAAAATATTGACGTAATTTTACACGAATATAATAAATATTTTGAAAGAAAAATACATTAATATTGCAAAAATCAATCATATTTTTGTAACTTCACATAATGACCTACCCATACCGAGGTGGTATATATACCAAAATGCAAACATGTGCAAATATGTAAACTCCAATTTATGTACTCCCGAAGGAGGCGGGAATACCGGGAATACATATCTGCACACACGCACCGAATAACGGTGCTTTTTTTATGCAATACATTTGAAAGGAAGAATTTTTATGAAAAAACTAATGAAATGTGCCAATTGCGGCAAAATCTCAGACAAAAATGCTATGTACGAATTTGACGGCAATTCCTATTGCGAGGAATGTTTTCTCGAGCTGTTTACCGCATGCGATGAATGTGGGTGCTGTGTGCCCATCGACGATATAACCCTTGTCAATCAAGGGTGCAGCGACGAGAGATACATCTGCACAGATTGTCTTGACAGAATCTGCTTTGAATGTGACCACTGCGACAGATATTACACCCACTCACATCTATGGGAATCGGACAGCAGCATAAGCATTTGCGACGGCTGCTCGCACCACTACTACATATGTTATGACTGTGAATCCATAATTCATGAAGATAATATATATGCGCATCGCGGTGAATTTTACTGTCAGCGCTGTTATGAAGAGTTAAGCGATGACCTTGCAAGCTATGTCAACGACTACTATTACAAGCCCGAACCCGAATTTTTAGGCAACAGCAATGACGGGTTATACATAGGCGTTGAGCTTGAAGTTGACAAAGGCGATGCTCTTGATGCAGCAGCAAAAATCAGCAAGAATTACATTGATGTGTACCTAAAGCATGACGGCAGCTTAAGCACCGGATTTGAAATTGTATCGCACCCGGCAACGCTTGATTATCATTTGCTTGATTTAGGTTGGGCAGACATTATGAATATCTGTCTTGACAATGATATGCGAAGTCACGATACCTCAACTTGCGGATTGCACTGCCACGTATCATGTGATTTCTTTGGGGAAACGCAAGACGAACAGGACTTACACATAGCCAAGTTAATTCTGCTTATTGACAAGTTCTGGGATAACTGCATAGTGCCCTTTTCAAGAAGAAATTATGATAACCTCAATCGCTGGGCAGCCAAGCCGAACCTCGAAATTCTTGACTCCGACACGGACGAAGAAATCCTTGACAAGGTCAAGAAAACCAAACACTATGGCAGATACCAAGCTATCAATTTACAAAACGAGTGCACGGTAGAATTTCGCATATTCCGCGGCACGCTAAAACTTAATACCTTTATAGCAACACTCCAATTTGTTGACTGCATTTGCAGATTTGCCAAGAAAATACGGCTGTCCGACATATGCACAGCCGATTGGGGTGATTTGTTTATCGGGACAAATTATCCCGAACTCGAAGAATATTTGAATGAGAAAAATTTATAGGAGGAGCAAAAATTATGTGTATTATTGCGATTAAGGAAAAAGGCATTAATATGCCGAGTGAAGAAATTTTGGAAACCATGTTCAGACACAATCCCGACGGTGCCGGGTTTATGTATGCGAAAGACGGACAGGTACATATCAGAAAGGGATTTATGACTTATGCGGCTTTTAAGAAGGCTATTGATAAACTTGAAAACGTCAAAGAATTACCTCTTGTCATGCATTTCAGAATAGCCACATCGGGCAGCATCGATGCAGGGACATGTCACCCGTTCCCGATATCCAACAAGAGGAAAGTATTGAGAAAAACAGACATAACAACCGATATCGGGGTTGTGCATAATGGAGTTATTCCAATAACTGCTCCGAATAATATGTCCGATACCATGCAGTACATCGCAGGCAAACTGTATTACTATCAAAAATTGCAGCAGAATTTCTACGTTCAAAAATCATATATGAAACGCATCGAAAAGGAAATCCAAAGTAAAATGGTATTTTTGACTTCAAACGGTGATATTTACAAAATAGGCGATTTTATCACCGACA
>CAKSRS010000019.1 GCA_934487205.1 uncultured Clostridia bacterium | reverse complement strand
ATTTATTATTTTTTAAATTCGGTGCGGTATCTTCAGATTTTGCTTTTGCGCTTGTAAGTTTTTCTTTAATTTCGGAATAACTCCTTGCATAAAGATATCCATAATACGGCTTGCCGGAATAATCGTGGTATTTGATATAGCGTCCCTCCCAGCGACCGTCTTTTCTTTTGTAAATGTTTTCACCTTTTCTTGACATGAATTCAACCTCCATTTTGACGATTTTTTTGACGGATAATATTATTGAAATTATACCAGATTTTTAAATTTTTTCACCAATTATTTGCACTTTTTAATAATTTTGTGAAAAAAAGTAAAAAAATGTCATATTCTATTGACAAAACCAATACCATTATGGTACAATATTTTCGGATATTATATTTCGTATAGTTATTTACTCTACGAAAATTTGACTGATTTTTCAGTCTTTTTTTTGCCGTCAGTTTACTACTATTTGCATTGTTTAATGCTTATAGTATATCACAAATATTCTCTGAAGTCAACAAAAAAACTCACATTTCTGTGAGTCTTTTAAAAATTATACACTTTTACAACTTCTCAATCAAGCTGTCCACAACTGCATGGATTGTGTTTACCTTTTCAGGTGAGCATTTTTTCAGCTTGTCTGCAAGCTCATTTGATACAACCTGCGTATCTTGCTTTACCGAGTCGCACAGTAAATCATCTGCCGTGACTTCAAGCTTATTTGCAATCACCACGAACATTTTCATTGATGGTGTCTTTGCACCCCGTTCCAGTTCACGCACATAAGGCACACTGACATCTATCACTTCTGCAAATTTTTCTGCCGACCACTTTTTCTCCCACCGATACTTCTGTATTCTTTTTCCGAGTAATTTTGAGTCCAACATAATTCATTCCTCCTACAAGCGTTTTACTATACTTATAGTTTATATTATGTCGGGCAATTTCAATATTATCAATCAGCATTATATACTGCTTAGAGAAGAATATTTTATTTCATCTCATACCACTTCATTCCATTTTGATTTCTAATGTATGGGTGGTGTGTTTTGAGTTTTTCCTTGTATTATCTGCCTTTTTGCCACTCCGAACATTTTATTTATTTCGGTGAAAGAAATATACCGGGTTAAATCCTTACAAACAGCAACCATACCTATTCTCCCTATCCCTTACTTATAATTATGGCTTTCAATTCTGCTCATTTTTTCATTGTAAGCTATTTAATCCTCAAAATATAATACTCGGTAATATGATTTGATGTCCAAGTACTTTCTGTTCTGTATTTAAATAGCTCTACCATAAAAATCAGCATAAAATTGATTACAACATCATATCAAAGGCTTATTATTTATCCTCTTAGCTTTTTAATATAATCCTTTTTAGCTAATCCTAATTTTTAACCTTTTTATTTAACCTTTTTATTAATCTTAATCTAATTAGCTAATATATCTTAATTAATATATAATAACTACTAACTCTATTATTGGCGTCTCTTCGTTCCTTATTATACATTTTATAATAGTTCGGAAATGCGTCCGACAGCCAATCAATTTACTGATTTTTACTCTAAAATACGATTAAAAGGTATAGTTCGGTTTTAGGTTAATGACTTATTTGTTCGGAAATGTAATCATCAATATTTTTTTCTAATTTCTTTTTAAAGTATTTATCCTTTTTGATGTCATCAATAATATCATCTAAAAACGCATGCGCAGCACATCGAAACCAATCGCATGTATTCTTCCTTCCTATATCATCATATGGCAAATACAAATCCGAAAATACCTTGCCAAACATATTGTTTCTGTCCTGTTCCGTAAGTGCATCTTCATGTTGCTTATCCGCTTTACTTGAATACGTGCAGTACAAATATATCATTTTCAACACTTTTCTGAATTCGGTGTTTTCCAAAAGCAGCTCTACTGTCTTTTTATATTCTTCCTCATTAAGGATTGTCCCAATTTCGTCTCGGGCCTTTTTCGAAAATTGCCATATATAATCATACGCAGGAACATCGGAGATATTCTCTGTGAGCGTCGTCATTGAAACCCCAAAACATTCTGCAATCCGACAGCAGATTTCAATATCGGGACTTCTTTTGCCGTTTTCATAGTTTGCAATGGTTGTTCGGTTCACCCCTATTTTCTCTGCTAATTCCTCTTGTGTTATTTTTCTTTCCAACCGGAATTGATTTAGCCGCGCTGCAAATTTTTCGCTGAAACTATATTGATTGAACTCCTTAATATCAATTTTTCTTTTGTCGGTCCCGTTATAATGTTCCGAATCAAACCTGTCATACTGTTTCATTTTTCAACATTTCCTTTCATTTTTCTTTAATGAATCAATTAGTAACATCAATTGATTTATCATATAGTTGTTTGATATAATTAGACTATAACAAGCTTTTAGAGCTGATTTACAAAAATATTATATCAGAAACAGTTTCATTTTTCAACACTGTTTTTAAAAAGAGGTGATAGATTGAATTATTTTATTGATTATATGAGAAGTTATCTGTCTTTACTTTTTCCGGTAGAACTCGAACCCGGAGAAAGTATAAGATTATTCTTCTTAAAGAAAACTGATGCAGGTCAAAGCACGCTTGTAAAATTTGTGACTGACTTTGATGAAGTCTATAAACTTATTCTGAAGTACAGAAATTCATATAACTGTTTTATATCGCTCGCTACCTATAAGGATAATGCACCATATAAAAGACATGTTTTATTCTTAGACTACGACCAAAAGGACTTTCCTGACTTTACAGACGCACGGGACTATACTGCATACTTTAAAAGCAAAATACCCAATCTGTACAATCATATGATTGTATTATCCGGTTCGGGTGGATGTCATTTTTATATCGGCTGCGAACCTGCTGAAAACAGCAAAGCATGTGAACTTAACAAGCGTTTATGTAAAATTGCAAATGCCGACCCTCGTGCTTGTACGACAACACAAGTGGCGAGAATCCCCGGTTCATATAACCTTAAACACGAGGGAAAGTCTGTTACAATCTTAAACGCGGACAGAAATTACGAAGACATCAACAGATATTCGTTATCTCAATTAGATACAATGTTTAGGCGCTGCGAAAATACCGGCACACAAAAGTCCGAGTTTACTGTCCCTGAGCAAACAGACGCAGTTGACATTTCAAACTTTCATTGTTCATGTTATTGTGTAAACAACATGTTAGCAAACGGCGCTGTAAAGGGCGACAGAAATTTCTGTTTGGGCAGAATCACTGCAAATCTAAAGAAAGACCTTTATACTTACGAGGTAAGCAAAGAATTGGTTCTTGCATGGAACAGCCGCTGCAGCCCTCCAAAAACCATTCATGAAACAGTCAATGACTTTAATACTTATTGGTTTGAGGATAGATATAAATTGTTAGGCTGCAAAATAAGCGATGACAGAAAGGAAGGCATTTTACGAAAATATTGTAAACCCGACTTGTGTCAGCAGGCTAAACACTATACCGATAACAGCGTTTCAAAAAATCTGATGTATATAAGCTCACTGTTTTGCAGCAAAAAAATGTTTCATGAACTGACATCATATCAGTACACAATACTCTTGTCGCTCGGCAGGAAATCGGAGCAATGCCACAATTATGAAAACATGAAAAAGTGTTTCTCGGACAAGTTCTCGGAAAAGACTATAAATAAGGCTTTTAAAGACCTATTCGACAAAAACCTGATTTCCATTTCAAACGGGCAACTGGAGCTGAAGAAAATAAACAGTAAATTTTATAGAGACATTTCAATAAATCAATATGTGCTTAAATCTTTTTTGGAAAACAAACAGCCTACAGCAGCTGAATTTAAAGTTTACTTAGCGCTCAGATACCTGCTGCAATCAAAGATGCCGGCAACACTCGATTCAATCTCATCGCACATTGGGCTCGGCAAATCGACGGTATCGGAACATATAAAAGCATTAGAAACAAAAGGTATCATTCAGATTACAAAGAAAACTACCGAACGTGGATTGTTATATAACTACTACACGTTTACAGACTTTAAAAAAAGCATTCCGAAATCTTGATGACCAAATTTGAAAACATCTTTATACATTTGTATAAAGTTTCCATAAAACAGCATACTAAAGAAAGAAGGTGATTTTATAAGAGTATCAATAAACGATTCCGTAAAAGCTGTGGAATTATGGGCCACAAAAGAAGAACGCGCTTCATCGGATTTTATGGAGAAAGCGGCCGACATTTTTAAGAATAACGCAAGCGACAAAAAATATAAGCTTGTGATATTCGTATCGGGAAGCGCTCCGCTCCTGCCCGAGGTCAAAGCATTGCTAAAACACAATCTGTCCCGATAGGGTTCGCATAGAGAAACGCATATCTGTTACGATATGCGTTCTTTTAATGCGTGTTTTTCAGCTTTTTGGAAAAGGAGAATAGGGCTTGCTTAAAGCAATACTGCTTTTCAATCTCTGTCAATGTTATCAATAGCGGGTCCCCTTCGCGTATTCTCATTGTTCTGCGTATTTCTTTAGGTATTACTACTCGTCCGAGATCATCTATTCTTCTTACAATTCCTGTTGCTTTCATAACATAAAAAACTCCTTTTTTCTACATAATTTTTCTATGTGTTGTTATTCTTTGCAGAAAAATGAAGTTTTATGTAATACCTATTTTGGAATATAGAGGAAATTTTTATATAAAAAAACAGACATGCTGTGAGAATAAATTTCTTACAGCACGCCCGTTTACAATTACGCAATTTATTTATTCATAGCCTTTTCAACCTCAACGGCAACAGCAACAGTCATACCAACCATCGGGTTATTACCTGCGCCGATCAAGCCCATCATCTCAACGTGAGCCGGAACTGACGAAGATCCCGCGAACTGAGCGTCCGAGTGCATACGGCCCATTGTATCTGTCATACCGTATGAAGCCGGACCGGCAGCCATGTTATCGGGATGCAGTGTACGTCCTGTACCGCCGCCCGATGCAACAGAAAAATACTTCTTGCCCTGTTCGATACATTCCTTTTTGTATGTACCTGCAACCGGATGCTGGAAACGCGTCGGATTGGTTGAGTTACCGGTAATTGATACGTCAACGCCTTCATGATGCATAATCGCAACACCTTCACGCACATCATCTGCGCCGTAGCAGCGAACTTTTGCTCTTTCGCCCTTTGAATAAGCCGTTTCTTTAATTATTTCCAGTTTACCCGTGAAATAATCAAACTTTGTCTGCACATATGTAAAACCGTTAATTCTGGATATAATCTGTGCAGCGTCCTTGCCGAGACCGTTCAGGATTACACGAAGGTCTTCCTTTCTTGCCTGGTTCGCGGAACGTGCCAAACCGATAGCACCTTCTGCCGCCGCAAACGACTCATGTCCCGCTAAAAATGCAAAACATTTTGTATCTTCTCTTAAAAGCATTGCGCCCAGATTTCCGTGACCGATACCAACCTTTCTGTCATCGGCAACCGAACCCGGAATACAGAATGACTGCAAGCCTACACCGATTTTTTCAGCAGCGTCGGCAGCCTTTGTGCAGCCGTCTTTGATAGCGATTGCCGCACCGACAATGTAAGCCCAGCATGCATTTTCAAAACAAATCGGCTGAATACCTTTAACAATATTGTAAACATCTATGCCCTTATCATCACAGATTTTCTTAGCTTCCTCAATTGACGAGATACCATGCTTGGCAAGCTCTGCGTTGATTTGGTCAATTCTTCTTTCATAACTTTCAAATAATGCCATAACCTTGTACCTCCTTTTTTATTCGCATCTTGGGTCTAACAGCTTTGCAGCATCATCAACTCTGCCGTACTGACCCGAAGCCTTTTTAAGAGCTTCATTTGCGTCCATACCGTTTCTGATCATTTCCATCATCTTGCCCAAATGTACGAATTTGTAGCCGATAATTTCATCATTATCATCAACGGCAATTTTTGTAATATATCCTTCTGCAAGCTCAAGGTATCTCGGACCCTTTTTGAGCGTTGCGTATGTAGTACCAACCTGTGAACGAAGTCCCTTGCCCAAGTCTTCAAGACCGGCACCGATAGGCAGTCCGTCCTCTGAAAACGCCGTCTGCGTTCTTCCGTAAACAATCTGCAAAAACAGCTCGCGCATTGCAGTATTGATTGCATCACAGACAAGGTCTGTATTTAAAGCTTCAAGAATTGTCTTACCGATAAGGATTTCAGCAGCCATCGCCGCAGAATGAGTCATGCCCGAACAGCCGACAGTTTCAACAAGTGCCTCCTGGATAATACCTTCCTTAACGTTAAGAGTCAGCTTACATGTACCCTGCTGAGGTGCACACCAGCCTATTCCGTGCGTCAAGCCCGAAATGTCTTTAATTTCCTTCGCCTGTACCCATTTTCCTTCTTCGGGGATAGGTGCAGGACCGTGATATGCGCCCTTTGTCAGCGGACACATAGCTTCTACTTCGCTTGAATATTTCATAGTAGAATCTCCTTTCAAAATATAATGCCATAAACAGCCACTATGATAATTATATCACAAATTTGTCAATATGCAAGTCAAAAAACAACATTTTTCTACTTTTACACAAATTTTTATCATTTCCTGCGCATATTTGCATGATTTTTTATATCGGAAATCATTTTTCTGCCCACGGATGCCATGAATTTTGACGCACACGGCATCAATTCGGACGGAATATCCACAAGAAAATTATCCGCCTCATAAGTGAAATCACCACCGTATCCTACTTCCGCCAATGCAGCAAGAATATTATCCCATTCCATTTTTCCGAGATATGGCAGCGTATGGCTGTCATGCAAATAATCATTATCGTGCACATGCAGCGCGCCTATCCGATTTCCCAAAATGCGAATCGCGTCCTGCGCCTCCTCGCCGATAAGTCCGCAATGCCCCAAATCAAGACATGCGGTAAAACAATCACCGCTGAGTCTGTCAAGCAGCTTTGCAAAGTTTTCCGCACCGCTGCATACGTCCGCAATAATAAATCCGCGCTTTGGGTCGGTGCGCCACATATTTTCGAGCGCTATTTTTATGCCGTATTTCCGACAATACGGCATAAGTCCGCCGTAAAATTCGATATTTCTTTCATATGCGTCTTCAAGCGGATAGCGGCTGTGAATCGGGTGCACTACGATTATCTTTGTACCCAGAACCGACGCCGCCTCGATATCACGCAAAACAACATCATACCGATTTTTATTCCACTCACTTTCGCCGTAAACCGCAACAGGAAAACGTGCGTGCGCCTGATTACAGACAATACCTGTTTTATCGGCAAACTCACGCAGACCCTTGAAATAATCCCTGAAATCATCTTTTAAAACCGGGTCATTTTCCCCTCTGTCGGTGAAAGTGTAATCATATGCGTCAAAACCGGACTCGTGAATTATTTTTATTGCCCTTTCGTCGCCAAACCGTTTTGACAGCTCAAGCGTTTGCGTTGATAAAAGCATATTACACTTTCTCCTTTTCCGCTTTTTTTACCGGCTTATATGCGAGCGTTGTACGTGCCTCATGCTCCTCGCGCGCCTGCTGTTTTTCAAGATTTTCAAAAGCAACTGCCATCATAAGTTTAATTCTGTTCAGCTGATTTACCTCGCTCGCGCCCGGGTCATAGTCAACCGCCACAATGTTCGACTGCGGATATTGACGGCGGATTTCCTTTATAACGCCTTTTCCCGTAACATGGTTCGGAAGGCATGCAAAAGGCTGCACACACGCAATATTTGTGACTCCATGCTCAATAAGCTCTATCATTTCGCCCGTCAAGAACCAGCCTTCGCCGGTTGCATGTCCGAGCTGAAGAATGTTTTTTGCTCCATCGGCTATATTTGCAATGTGCGACGGTGCACGCTTGGCAAATTTCGGATTTGCCAAAAGAACCTCTTTCATATGTTTACGATACTTTTCAAGCACCCATATACCCGCATTGCACAGCATTGCGGCAGACGCCTTTGCGCCGAGCTGTTCATGCTTGAAATTCGTATTGTAAAAACAGTACATCATAAAATCCAAAAGTCCGGGCATAACAGCCTCGCCGCCCTCTTTTTCTATGACATCTATAATATTATTGTTTGCACCCGGGTGAAATTTCACCAAAATTTCACCGACAACCCCGACTTGCGGCTTGCGGCAGCCCGAATCAATCGGAATCGCGTCAAAATCGGCAACAATTCTGTCGATTGCCTTTTTATAACTGAACTTTACGCCAACCGTCATTTTGGCATAAATTCTGCCCAACCATTTTCTGTACAAACGGTTTGCCTGCCCTTCATTGAGCTCATACGGGCGCGTCGCCAAAAGCAAAGTCATCAGCAAATCGCCTATAACGCACGCTTTTATCAGGTCGTTAATCAGACTGAATGTCAGCTTAAATCCGGGGTTGTTTTCCAATCCCGAAAGATTAAGGCTTAATACCGGTACGTTACCGTAACCAGCCTCGCGCAAAGCTTTCCGCAAAAATGCAATATAGTTTGTCGCGCGGCAGCCGCCGCCCGTCTGCGTTATCATAAGAGTTGTGCTTTCCGGATCGCATTTTCCCGAAACGAACGCATTTATAAGCTGACCGACAACCAAAATCGACGGGTAGCATGCGTCATTATTCACGCTTTTCAATCCTGCCTCAACATCTTCCGCCGAAACACTGTCAAGTACAATCGCATTATATCCGTGTGCGTTGAATACTGCCTCAAAAAGGCGGAAATGCGTCGGACTCATCTGCGGGAAAACGAGCGTATGACGTTTTTTATCCTGTTTCGTAAACGGTATTTTTTTAATCGTATACGGTTCTATTTCTTTGGGAACAAAATTATTATCCTCGCGTTCGCGTACCGCAGCCTTTAGTGAGCGGATACGTATTCTTGCCGTTCCGAGGTTGGAAACCTCGTCAATTTTCAGTGTTGTATAAATCCGCTGATTTGCCTGCAGAATTTCTTGCACCTGATCGGTTGTTACCGCGTCCAGACCACACCCGAACGAATTAAGCTGCACCAGTTCAAGACGATTATTTTTTATAACCTCCGCTGCCGCTTCATAAAGCCGGGTATGGTACGCCCACTGGTCAACCACACGTATATCACGCTTGAGTCCGCCCAGATGCGCCACGGAATCTTCGCTCAAAACAGCAAATCCGAGCGAATTTATAAGCTGAGGTATACCATGGTTTATCTCGGGGTCAACGTGATACGGGCGCCCCGCAAGAACAATTCCCCGCTTATTATTTTTCTCGAGCCATTCAATCGTCTCCTCGCCCTTTTTCCGGATATCATTTTTATAATTCTTCAATTCAATAAATGCATTTTCCGCGGCAACATGAATTTCCGCCTCGCTTATTCCGAATTTTTCAAGCGTTTTATACATTTGTTTTTCAAAAGAAGGTCTGTCCGCAAGATTGATAAACGGATACATATAGCATATGTCCGGCGCGCGAAGTTCATCAATATTATTATGAATTACTTCCGGATATGACGTTACTATCGGACAGTTATAGTGATTGCCCGCATCGGAATATTCAATCTGCTCATACGGCACACACGGGTAAAAAATATTTTTCACCCCGTCATTAAGCAGCGCCTTGATATGCCCGTGCACAAGCTTTGCCGGGTAGCACGCCGACTCGGAAGGAATGGAATCTATACCCATTTCATATACTTCATGCGAAGAACGCGGCGAAACGTGCACGGAAAATCCGAGTTCCGTGAAAAATGTGAACCACAGCGGATAGTTTTCATACATATTCAATACGCGCGGAATACCTATCGTACCGTGTTTTGCGTCACTTTCGTCAAGCGGAATATAATCAAATGCACGATTATATTTATACTCAAACAAATTCGGCAAATCGTTTTTTACATTATCTCTGCCGGCGCCCTTTTCGCAGCGGTTACCGGAGATAAATTTTCTGCCGCCGTCAAAACTTGTAACCGTCAGCTGACAATGGTTCGAACATTTTCCGCATCGAACGAGACTGCTTTTGAATTTAAAATCATCGATTTCATCAGCGCGCAGAATATCCGCACGCGTGCCGCTATAACGGTCTTTCGCAATCAATGCCGAACCGAACGCGCCCATTAACCCCGCTATATCCGGGCGGACAACCTGCTTTCCTGACACAAGTTCAAATGCGCGCAAAATCGAATTATTGTTAAACGTTCCGCCCTGTACGACAACGCGCTCACCCATAAGAGCCGGGTCGCGGAGTTTTATTACCTTATATAATGCGTTTCGCACAACGGAATACGACAGTCCCGCCGAGATATCGCCGACCGACGCGCCTTCTTTTTGCGCCTGTTTTACGCGTGAATTCATAAACACCGTGCAGCGCGTGCCCAAGTCCACCGGACTCTCACTCGTAAGCGCGGCCTCTGCAAAATCTTCGGTAGAATAGCCGAGACTTTCCGCAAACGTCTGTATAAACGAACCACACCCCGACGAACATGCTTCATTAAGCATAATAGAATCTATTACGCCGTTTTTTATCTTCATGCATTTCATGTCCTGTCCGCCGATATCGATGATGAAATCCACACCGTTCGAAAAGAAATCCGCAGCCTTATAGTGTGCAATCGTTTCAATTTCGCCTTCCGGAATACGAAACGCCGTTTTCATAAGCTCTTCGCCGTATCCCGTGCAGCATGCGTTTGCTAAATATGCACTTTTCGGCAATTTTGAATACAAATCCTTTAAAATCCGAAGTCCCATAATTATCGGGCTTGCCTCATTTTTCGAATAATAATCATACAAAATTCTGCCGTCCTTATCAATAAGAACAGCCTTTATTGTTGTCGAACCTATATCAAATCCCAGGAAACATTCGCCGCTTGCTTCCGATATATCGCGGCGCTGCGCTTTTGCCTTTGAATGGCGCGCAAAAAATTCATCTTTATCTGTCTGAGTTGCAAAAAGAGGTTTCATGCGTGTAATTTCCGTGTCAACATTAGGCGCTGTTTCCAGCAATTTTATAAGTTCGCTGATTTTATGTTTTTCATTGTTACGCGTCAGCGCCGCGCCCATGGCTACATAAAGCTGTGCATTATCCGGAATCTTGAAGCTTTTTGCCGATGTTTTTAGCGTTTCTTCAAATTGAATACGCAACTGCGGCAAAAAGTGCAGCGGTCCGCCCAAAAATACGACATTGCCCTTTATCGGCCGCCCCTGGGCAAGCCCCGAAATCGTCTGATTCACAACTGCCTGCAAAATAGACGCCGCTATATCTTCCCTTTTTGCGCCCTCATTCAAAAGCGGCTGAACGTCAGATTTTGCAAATACGCCGCATCTGGCAGCTATCGGATAAATATTCTCATGCTTTTGCGCAAGCTCATTAAGCCCCGATGCGTCTGTTTTTAACAAAATCGCCATCTGGTCTATAAATGAACCTGTTCCGCCCGCACATGTGCCGTTCATTCGCTGTTCCAATCCGCCCGTCAGATACAAAATCTTTGCATCTTCTCCGCCGAGCTCTATCACAACGTCGGTATCGGGCAGAAATGTTTTTACGGCTTGCTTTGTCGCTATGACTTCCTGCACAAACGGAAGTCCGAGCATTTTTGACAACAACAATCCGCCCGAGCCTGTTATAGTAACCGCAAATTCATTATCGCCGACCGCGGTAAATACCTTATTAAACAGTGATAATACCGTACTTTGTATATCAGAATAATGACGCATGTACTCGGCAAACAGTATTTTTCCGCTTTCGTCGAAAATTACTACCTTAACGGTTGTCGAGCCTACATCAACCCCCATCTTCAAATCCATACATATCACCTCAGTATAATTATAGTTAAAAATAACGAATTAGTCAAGTTAAATTTTTGACAATTTTCTGCATAATCTGATATTTTTCTTATTACAATTGCCTGTCCGCACTTTAATAATATGGCATCGCCGCCGCAATAATTACCGCATCATTGTAAATTTACCGCATACCTCTTGAAAATTTTTCTAAGATGTGCTATACTGTAAAAAAATATATTTTTACGAGGAGAAATAACATGTTTGACAGAAAAATTCTAAAAGAAAGGGCTAAAATTACACTTTCACGCTCATATTTTATAATACTTATCGCATGCGTTATTGTGAATATAACATCGTCAGTCTGTATGGGAGTTCTATCGGGCAAAGTACGCAAGGTTCAGTTTATGGATATGACTTCAATACCGTATTACCGCATAATGGCAATTCTCGCTGTAATTTCACTCATGGCTCTGATTGTCATTGCGCTATCCATATTCGTAATATATCCGTTGCAGGTCGGTTTGAAATATTTTATGCTCCAAAACGAAATCGGCGATTCGCGGCTTGATAATCTGCTTTTCCCGTTCCGCACAAGCTACAAAAATATTACATTTGCAATGTTTATGAAAAACCTTATCATATTTTTGTGGTCGCTGTTTAGCATCATCCCCATTATTATCGGCATGTGGAAATTCGGTCTTGCAGATAAACTTGTAATTCTGACAACGAAGATGAACATGGACACGGCATCAATAAGACAAATATTGTCCGTAAGCGGTTCGATGTTTGTTTTGACGCTGTTCATACTTTTATTTTCCGTACCGGCTATAATAAAGCAGCTGCAATATTCCATGACGGAATATATTTTAGCCGATGACCCCGACCTTGAATGGCGCACTGCGATGGAGAAAAGCAAAGAAATGATGGTCGGCAACAAATGGGCATACGTAAAATTGATTATATCTTTCCTTCCATGGTACATTGCGGCGAACCTATTCTGCTGCATAGGCAGTACTCTTCTCATGCCTTATATTGAGTCAACGCTTGCACAGCTTTATCTGGAACTGAGCGGCAGAAATATGAATATATAAAAAATATCCACCCGCAGGTGGATATTTTTTATATATTCAGCCGCAATTCGCCAGTCTTCCGTCAGTTCGCGGATTTCGGTAAATTTCTTATACAATCCCTCTCTTTGTATAAGTTCGTCATGCGTGCCGCATTTGGCAATTTTTCCGTCATCAACAACAAGTATATGATCCGCATTCTGAACCGTGGCTAATCTGTGCACTATTGTAATAATCGTTTTACTGCGCGTCAGCTCAGAAATTTCCTGTATCCTCCGACAAAATTATCAATCATGCGTATACCCATGTTTTCAATGGTAGATAATCCCGTTGTGATTGGGCTTAAAATGTTGCCCGTGCTCACTTGCTGAGAACAGCCGAGCGATACACGCTTTAAAGCGTCACCTATAGCAAGTCTGTCGCGGGTGGTCAGCTGACAACTTATCGGCTCCTGCAGTCTTGCTCGGAAACAGTCAAGCAAAAACCTGAAAAATACCAGTAAAATCTGAATAATAATGCTTTTCCAAATCCATGATGTATCAAACGCCGCGCCGCCTTTGCCGGACTCAATTAAAAGCCCTACGGTGTAAGCCGTAAGTGCGATATGTCCCACGCCTTCCGGAATAATATGCGCAAGCGGCGGTTCATGATTTTCAATTTTGTCAACCATCATATTTTTTATTTCGCCGATTGAATGATTTTCCACATTTCCCAAAGGCGCATGCAAAAACCGATTGGCAAGAAGCAGACGAAGGCTTTCCAGAATTGCATATGCCATACTGTGCGACACGCCCGTTGACAGTGTGAACGTAAGTATTTTTACGGCGTAAAACAAGAGCGCAAGCAAACACCATTTTATACTTGTGTCTGCCGTTGCCGTCCCCGCTGTAAACAAATCACTCGATACATGCAATAAAACGGAAACAATCCGAGCGTTACGCTAAGCGCTGACAAAATGACCGATAATGTCATTTTTTTCTTTTCGCCGTCGGCATAGGCAAAAAGCAGATTGGTCCAGCTTTTCTTTTTTGAGTCCATATAAATTCCTCTTTTCTGTAAGATTTTTCGTTAGTCTGCACTAACTTGTATTTATAATTTTAAGGATCATTGAATCAGCGTATCGTCCATGTCAACCGTCATACGGTTTTCCTTTCGCAGCATATGAACGAGCATCGTCCCCGAATTTGTTTCAATTTCGGTCAGCCTTTCAATATAATTTTCATATCCCGTACCTACAGAACAACAAGCTATAAGCTTAAATACGTTATAGTTTTTATAAATAAACCTCATAAGCACTTCTATTTCACCGTTCGGCTTATCGGACAGCTGCGGCAGTGTTGTAAGCTGTTTTCGGGTTCCAATCCCGAAAAATTATCGCTGTATTCCTTATATTCTCTGAAAAAATTCTCTGCCGCCTCGGAAACCAGCGCATCAAAAAGCGCTTCTTTATTGGCATAATAGCGATATATTCCCCCCGTTGTCACGCCGACCGATGCGGCAATACTGAACATGGAGGCGTTACGGTAGCCTTTTCCCAAAAATTCGTTCTTGGCGGCATTTAATATCCTTCCCGCAAGTTCATAATTCAGCAATCTCATCTTAATCTTCTTTTAAATAACAACGTTATTCGATAACATTGTTATTTTATCACCGAATTAAAAACTTGTCACGTCTTTTTGACAAGTTTTTAAATTTTTTTTACCGAAATCCGCCGGTCAGCCGCCGGAAATTCTTTCATAATGTCCATTTCCGATTTTTATGGTAATAAAAAGGCTGTAACAAAACACAATAATTTCATTACAGTCTCTTAAAATTGTTTTAATTACAAAACAAACTTATCATTTTCGGTCAATTCCAGAAGTTCCGCAGCTCTTTCGAATGTAGCTTTGGACGAATCAAAAGCTGCCGGGTGATGTGCATCGCTCCCAAAATAAAATTTGCACCCTTCCCTTTTCGCTATTTTATAAGGTCTTAAAATCGTATCCTTTTCTTCGTCACTAAAGCTCATATCCTTGGCGTTAAGCTCTATGCCGATGCATTTTTCGGCAGCTTTACCGAAAACTTTTTCAAGATCGCTGTCCGAAAGCAAATTTATTGTTTTTAAAACGTTTTCTCTCACGTTGTCAATAAGTCCGCACGTCAGATGTGCCATGCCTACTTTTTCGAACGGCAAGTCCATATTAAGTACGGCGTAAAATCTTTTCAGCCAATACTCCGCTTTCTGCTCCGGCGTTGAAATTTCCGTTGATATCGTAAGTCCGACCATATGAAAATGAGTTATGGGAATGACGATAAAATCAAATTTATCAACATGCTCTTTTGAGAGCGCCAGCGTCAAATTCGTATCAAGTTCCGTTTCACAGCCGAACATAAAATTTATACCGTCTGCTTGCGGGAGCGGGAGCGCCCGGCTGATATGTGCAAAATCCTGCTGTGCATACCACTGTGATGCACCGGGAACGTTTTCGTCCCAAAAATGATTGGTCAGACAAATATTTTTTAAATTATTATCCTTCGCATATTGCAAAATTCTCTCATTTGATTGCTCCGGGTCACTCGAACAGATTGAGAGTTCGCTGTGAATATGCAAATCGTTATCAATTATATATTTCATAAATTCTCCCCTGACTATATTTAGTGCGACGCATGCGTGGTAAAACGCCTCATCGCTCTTTTATGATTTTTAACCGCGTATGTTCTTCCCTGTCCTTTTCTTCCAGTGCATTCTGAATATCTTTTACCATTTTTTCATAAGCCGGAATAGTAATATTTTGCAGTGCATTTGCGCGCTTTTGCGTTTTTTTAATGCTTGTCGCAAGCCTGTAAACGGAATTTTCGATTTCAGCCAGCTTAACGGTCAGCTTTTTTACCTCTACAAACCGCGAAAGCGCCTCATCAAACGCTGAATTTGTGGAATTGAAACTGTACATCGGCTTAAGCGGCTGATTATCAACAGAAATCATCGGAATTTCTACGCCCATAACGCTGCGCAAATTTATATTGACACTTTCATCAACAACCGATGTATGCGCCAGATCCTGTACACGGTCCATTCCCGACATTATATTTGCCGTCTCCAAAGCATGGTATGCCACCGAGAATACCGTCTCGATATCCGCCTCCACGCTTTTTGCTTCCTCAATAAGAGCCATCATTTCCCTAATCAGGATATTTCTCTTTTTGTCCAGCATTTCATATCCCTGCCGCGACAGCCGAAGGGTGTTTTTCGCCGCCATAAGATTGCCCTTTGTGGGCGCTAATGTCTTAGCCATACCTTATTCCTCCGCGGGTTTATAGTACTTATCCAAAATATCGTCAGTTACACGGTCAAGCTCTGTGCGCGGCAACATTCCGAGTAATTTCCACCCCAAATCAAGCGTTTCCTCAATACTGCGGTTTTCGTACATGCCCTGCGACAAAAACTGTTTGTCAAAAGCTTTGCCGAAAGCAAGATATTTCTTATCAATATCCGAAAGCTCATCTTCACCGATAACAGATGCAAGGCTCTTTGCGTCCTCCACCTTCGAATATGCGGCAAATAACTGGTTTGCAAGCGGCGAATGGTCCTCACGCGTGAATCCTTCACCGATACCGTCCTTCATCAATCGTGATAATGAAGGCAGAATTGAAACAGGCGGATATACCCCCGTAAGTTCAAGGTCACGCCCGAGAACTATCTGTCCTTCCGTTATATATCCTGTCAAATCCGGCACGGGGTGAGTAATATCATCATTCGGCATTGTCAAAATAGGCACTTGCGTTACCGAGCCTTTTGCATCTTTGATAATACCCGCTCTTTCATAAAGAGACGCCAAATCTGAGTACAAATATCCCGGGAAACCTTTTCGCGACGGGATTTCGCCCTTAGCCGACGATACCTCACGCAAAGCTTCGGCATAGCTTGTCATATCCGTCAGAATTACAAGTACGTGCATGTCATGCTTAAATGCAAGGTATTCCGCCGTTGTAAGCGCACATCTCGGCGTAATAATTCTTTCAACAACCGGGTCGTTCGATAAGTTCAAAAACATTACAACACGATTTAAAACTCCGCTTTCTTCAAAAGAGCGCTTAAAATAATTCGCAACATCGTGTTTGACGCCCATTGCCGCAAAAACTATTGCAAATTTATCATCGCCTGCGCCTTCTTCAACAACCTTTGCCTGTCTTGCAATCTGCACGGCAAGGTTATCGTGCGACATACCGTCGCCCGAAAAAATCGGTAGCTTTTGTCCGCGAATCAGAGTCGCAAGACAATCTATTGACGAAATACCCGTTTGAATAAAGTTGTTCGGATAAACACGTGATACCGGATTTATCGCCTGTCCGTTAACATCGCGCTCCTCATCCGCACAATAATCTCCCAATCCGTCGATAGGCCGCGCAACGCCGTCAAAAACACGTCCGAGCATCTCTTTCGAAAGTGCAATTTTCATCGGTTTGCCCATAAGCCGCGTCCGCGTATTTTCAAGCGACAATCCGGAAGTTCCTTCAAAAACCTGGATAACCGCCTTACTGCCCGTTATTTCAATAATTCTGCCTATACGTTTTGAACCGTCGTCCAAAGTAACGGTTACCATTTCCTCATACGAAGCACCGTCTACACCGTCAATTACGGCAAGCGGCCCTTTTATGTTATTCAGACCTACATATTCAATTGCCATAATTATCCCTCCCTATGCCTCATACCGCGCCATAAGCGAATCTACGGCGCTGTCAATATGTTCTTTAATTGTATCAAATCCCGACAAATCGTTATTGGGAATTGTGTACTTCATTTTCGTCAATTCTTCCGTTATTCCGCTTGCCAAAAGCTGCGAAACGGGTATACTTTGCGCTACAACTTCCTGTACTCTGTCATTTAAGTATAAAATTATATCCATCATTTTAAACTGCTTTTCAATAGGAACATATGTATCCTCTTTATGAAAAGCGTTTTGCTGCAAAAATCCCTGACGAATTACTTTTGCAACTTCAAGCGTTGCTTTTTGTCCTTCCGGCAGCACGTCGCTGCCTATCAGCTTTACAATTTCCATGAGGTTGGATTCTTCCTGCAATATCGCCAACAGCTTTGAACGCTTTTCCGCAAAATCAGGCGATACATGTTCCTCATACCACGGAGTCAGGTCAAGCACATACTCCGAATAGCTGGAAAGCCAGTTAATAGCGGGATAATGGCGCGCATATGCCAAAGATTTATCGAGTGCCCAAAATGTTCTTATAAAACGTTTGGTGTTCTGCGTTACGGGTTCGGAAAAATCGCCGCCCTGGGGAGATACCGCGCCTATGAGCGTTACAGAACCTTCACTGCCGTTTACGTTCTTGACATAACCGGCTCTCTCATAAAATGCCGAAAGCCTTGACGCAAGATACGCCGGGAAACCTTCTTCCGCCGGCATTTCCTCCAAACGTCCCGAAATTTCACGCAAAGCCTCTGCCCATCGCGAGGTTGAATCAGCCATGAGCGCCACGTCATATCCCATATCACGGTAATACTCCGCAAGCGTCAATCCCGTATAAATACTTGCCTCACGCGCCGCAACCGGCATGTTTGACGTATTTGCAATAAGAACCGTACGCGCAAGAAGCGGCTTTTGCGATTTAGGGTCAATCAAATCAGAAAATTCTTCCAAAACCTGCGTCATTTCATTTCCGCGCTCGCCGCAGCCGATATACACAATTATATCCGCGTCACACCACTTTGCAATCTGATGCTGATTCATGGTTTTTCCGGTACCGAATCCGCCCGGTATTGCCGCCGCGCCGCCCTTTGCAAGAGGATACATCAAGTCCATTATACGCTGTCCCGTAACAAGCGGTTTTGTTATAGGATATCTCTCCGAAATCGGACGTGCCGTTTTTATCGGCCATTTCTGCATCATTGTTATATCGCGCTCGCCGTCTGATGTTTTAAGTTTTAAAAGCGTGTCGCATATTGTATAATCGCCGTCTGCTGCTGCCCATACTACTTCGCCGCATACCCCCGGCGGCAACATTACTTTATGTGTTATAAGTTCGGTTTCCGGCACTTCCGCAACAATCTGCTGAGCGCTAAGCATGTCACCCGGCTTAACCTTCATGGTGACCGACCATTTCTTTTTTGTATCAAGCGCATCAACGTTTGCGCCTCTGCCTATGAATGAGCCGAACGCATTACGTATATCAACAAGCGGTCTTTCTATGCCGTCAAATATATTTGATAAAATACCCGGTGCAAGCGTAACACATATCGGACTGCCGGTGCCTGTTACTTTTTCACCCGGTTTAAGACCCGTCGTTTCTTCGTAAACCTGAACAACGGCAGCTTCTTCGGTAACGCCTATAACCTCGCCGATCAGCTGTTCTTTACCGACATATACCATCTCCTGCATTGAAAATGCGTTCGAACCCGTTACTTTTACGACAGGGCCGTTTATACCGAGAATTTTACCTATTGCCTGTTCCATCTATATCACCTCAAATTCCGATTTTAAGCCCGCTTTTTCTTAAAAAGCTCTTTTTTGTCTCCGCAAGCGCATTATCATAAGAAAAATCGCAGATTATTTTTTTATCTGTATTAATTACTCTTACGCCGCCTAAAATGTCACATCCACGGATTTCTGCTTCTTTAGCTCCGCTCATCTTTGGAATATCCCTCGGATTTACTTCAATAATTTTATTTCCGTCACCGCTACTCATACATGCGATTTGTGCTTTTATCAAAAGCCTCCCGGCATAATCTTCTGTCTGCACATATTTTTCCAGCCTTTCCTTTACATCATCAAAAATGTAATCAACAAGGCTTTCGCGATACTCTGAAAGTTCCGTCCTTGCATCAAGCTCTGCACGCAGAATATCTGCATGCGCATCTCTCTCCGCCTTGGCAATTGCCGATTTTTTCTTTTTTTCAATTGCAGCGGTATACTCGCTGTTCTTTTTCAAAAGCAATTCGTTTGTTTTATTTTCAACTTCCTGTGCACGGTGCACACTTTGCTCATGTGCATCATTAAGGACTGTACTCTTAAGCCGGTTAAAACTTTTTTCAGTCTGTTCGTTCACTGTTTCCGCACCTCCGTCTATAATCTTAAACCGATAGATTCATGAACCAGATTATTAATACTGTCTGCAATATCACGACTTCCGTGGCGGTCGGGTATTTCTACGATTATCGGCGTGTGAAGTTTTACCTTCAGATTTCGAATAAATTCCGCCGAAAATCCCGCTGCCTTCTCGGTCAGCATCAAAATTCCCAAATCGGCATCGGCAATACATGCGTTTACCGCGTCCTCAAGTGCCGCCGCGTCATGTACAACAATACCTTCAACGCCCGCAAGTCTCATTCCGACAAGCGTATCAATATTATCACTGACAAGATACATTTTCATATCAATTCTCCGTTTCGAAACAGCAAATTACTGGCTGATTATCATGATTGAAATTACAAGTCCGTAAAGAGCGATACCTTCCGCCAAAGCAACGAAGATAAGCGTTTTACCCATGATTTTTTCATTTTCGCTCATAGCTCCGATAGCCGCCGACGCCGCAGAAGATACCGCAATACCGCCGCCTATACCCGAAAGACCGGTTGACAGTGCGGCACCTATAAATTTCAGACCGTCGCCGACAGCCAATCCGCCTTCAGTCGCCGATGCAGCCGCAAATGCCGGAACTGCGCAGCCGAGCGAATACATAACGCCCACAGCCAATACGCCAAAGAATGAGATTACATTCATAAGCAGGCACTCTTTTCCCCTTTTGTTTCCAAACATCTTATACAGTGCCAAAGGCGCCAGAACCGTCAACAAAACCATAACCATTAATACTTTTAACATCATTTTAATCAACCTCCAGAATTTATTTTATCTTTAATGACTCAAACGGCTTACCGTTACCTGTAAAATATCTTGAGAACATTTCATAATACTCAAGCCTCAATACCTGTATGCCGACAACCAAACCTTCCATCACCATTACCAGTGCATTACCGAGAATTGTAACGATGATTGATTTTACTCCCCCGCCAGCAGCAAGCATTTCCACAGCCATCATCATTCCGACATGAACTATCGCAAATGCGCCGATACGCAGGAACGATATTGTATTTGAGAAATAGCTCAAAAGCACTTCAAACAGTTCAAAAAAGCTTTGAACATAAAACATCCCGTCTTTTTTATACCAATCCTTTTTCCCAGCCAGCATTTCCTGCAGGGGTTCTGTCAGGAATATAGTCAGCAGCGAAATTATTATAAGTGCCATGAGTATTCCCGACGGAATATTCCATTTTAAAAGCATTGACAATACCAGTACAATCGTGCTCACATAGAACACCAATCCCGCAATGCCATTGTGTCCGAACAGCATTTCGCCGGTGTCGCCGCGGTCATGACAGTTACGGATATTCAAAATTAATCCGAGAACTATTACAACGGCACCCATTGCAACCGTACTTATCAGCAAAGTTGTGATATTATCCATCGGCGGAAGTACGCCTTTTATTATATCTTCCTTTCCGAACACGCTGCCGTACAAAAATCCGAAAATAATTCCGGACAATCCGCAAACGCCTATAATATTTGCAAGGTCTATTTTCTTGAATTTATATATCAAAAATCCGCCTATTGCAAATAATGCACTCTGTCCCACATCGCCAAACATCATACCGAAAAACAATATATACGTCACGGCTAAAAGCGGCGTCGGGTCAAATTCATTATATCCCGGCATACCGTACATTTTTACAAAAAATTCGAACGGTCTGAATATTATGTTATTTTTCAATTTTGTGGGAGGCGTAATGATATTTTTCATGCGCTCCGCTTTTTCGGTGTAAAACATGGTAATACTCTCATCATGTTTTGCGCGCTCGCCCATTTGTTTTGCGTCCTTTTCCGACATCCAGCCGACAATATAGAAATAATCTTTCGAATGCGCGGCATTTGCGCGCACATCGGAAAACTGTCTGCGTTTGCGCGCTATGGAATATATGTTCGCAAGAGTATCCGATGACTCTTTTAAAAGCTGCTCGGTCTTATGTTCGAGCTCCTTCATCTGCATATCAATATCCGAATTTCGCTTTTTCAGTTCGTCAATTATTTCCTGCGGCGTTCCGCTGATATCGCCCGGCAGGAATACCTTTTCAAAATAGAGCGACTCAAAAACTTCGTCCACATCATCAATTGCCGATTTCGGAGCAAAGTAAAATCCCCAGACATCGCCGTTTTCCGTGCGGTATGTTTCGGCAAACACCGTTTCCATATCATTCAGATATGTGTTGAGCATTCTGTAGCCGCCCTTCGGCAAATGCCCGTACCGCGCTTTTATGTATTCCATTCTGAACAGCTTGGAAATGTCAAAATTTAAATCCTTTATGTATGACAAGCGTTCAATATAGCTTTCATACTCTTTCTTTTTTTGCGAAAGTTCAGCGCGTTTGCTGTTTTCTTCCCTAACACTTGCTGATATTTCGGAAAGCGCGCTGTTCATTTCCGCCTCTGTCATTGCATTGTCATTCTCTTTGATTACAAGCGGCATACCCGCGGTTTTCATAATTTCTTCCGCAGTTTTAACAATGCCGTCATATTCCGTGTTTTCTTCAAAGGAGGACAGCCTTTTCGTATCGCCCAAAACCGTAACGGCGTTTTCAAGATGAATACTCTGATTGCAGATATACCTCTCCACAACGCTGTCAAACTCACCGAGCTTGCCCGAAATCGTGACTGCCACCATCTTAGTTATAGCCAAAACTATTCCTCCTCGCCTATGTTTATGTGACGCATGATTGTCTGCTTATCGCGTCCGTAGCGTATGCTTTCAATCACCGTCGTTATATTGAAGATTTCTATTTCCTTAAGGTCAAAATATGCAAAAACCGCCGCAAGCGATTCGGGATTTTGATTAAAAATCTGTCTCGCCTTTGTGCAATATATTCTGCGCTTTCTTTCCTCCGGAAAATATCCGTCATCAATATCTTCAAATAAGTCACAATATACCGTATTTTGTGTAAGCTTTATCACATCTTCCCATGAGCCCTGTGCCATTTGTTTCAGTATCTGCGTATTCAGCCTGTGATGCACCGGCAATATCCACGCCGCGATAATATCCGGCGATAAATCAAAATACTTCTTACTGCGGTATATCCATATTATGTTGTTAATATCAATTTCAATGCCGAAAATTTCTTCAAACAGCTTTTTATCTTTGCCGGAAAGATACTTTTCTTTAGCGCGCCATGCGCTTATGTAATAATATCTGTCCAGCATCATCGCCATCATGAAACAGTCGGCGTCAATCGTCTGCGAACGCTTTAACACATCGGCATACGGCGTATCGGCGCATGCCTCAATAAGTTTATCAAGAGTTGCGGCATTTTTTACAAGTTCACGATTTATTTTGGTGTGCTTTTCAAAAAATTCCTCAAATTCATCCTCATCTTCGACCCATTCTGCGGATTCTTTGTTATACAGATGTCTGAGCCCGCGTTTTAAAAATTCAATCTCGCGCTGCATGAACCAAAATTCCAAAACACGTTTCCCATCAATATCCATGAAATTGTATATACGCCCGTATTCCCTTATCATTTCATGCCGTAAAGCTTTTTCGATTTCTGTCCGGTGAATCTGCTCTTTTGTCAGTTCGGAAAGAACATCGCGGTAGCCGGTGGTTAAGAGATACAAATATATCTCATTAACAGACGTTTTTGATAAAAGTTCATCATAATCCGTACGTTTAAGCCTGCCGGCGCTTGCCGCTTTCAGCTTTGCGGCGATTGCAGAATATTTTTCCTTCATAACGCCAAGCCCCCGATTATGAAACGATTTCTTCCATGATTTCTTTTATCCATTTTTCACGGTTTTCATCAACTTGTGCGGAAAGTCTCTTTTTTTGCTCATCAACCGTCTTTTTAAGTTCTTCAATACGTTTTTCGGCAGTTTTATGATACTTATCGATTTCCGCGCTCAAAGTTTCGGTGAAGTCCTCATCAGCCTTCTTTTTAAAAGACTCGATTTTTTCGGCAATTTCCGCATCGGTGTTGCCGCTGTCATGATTTTCACCTGCTGCAAGCTTTTTTGCTCTTTCATCAACCGCAAGAATTTTTTCAAAAAGTTCTTCCATTTTAAAATCACCTCTAATTTTTTAACGCTTGGAGCGGCGCCGGAATTCTTCCGCCGCGCGCAATGAAGTCCGCGCTCGAATATTCCTTTACGGGCATTATCGGTGCACTTCCCAAAAGTCCGCCGAATTCGACGCTGTCGCCTACTTTTTTACCCGGCGCCGGAATAATTCTGACAGCCGTTGTTTTTGTATTAATCATACCAATCGCCGCCTCATCGGCAATAATTGCCGACAAAGTTTCCGCGGGCGTATCGCCCGGTACCGCTATCATATCAAGCCCTACGGAGCATACGCAGGTCATCGCCTCGAGCTTTTCAAGACACAAGCAACCGCATTTCGCGGCGGCAATCATACCGGCATCTTCACTAACCGGGATAAACGCGCCCGAAAGTCCGCCGACATATGATGACGCCATAACGCCGCCTTTTTTTACCGCATCGTTAAGAAGGGCAAGTGCTGCCGTTGTGCCGTGCGTTCCGCACTTTTCAAGTCCCATTTCCTCAAGAATATATGCCACGCTGTCGCCAACCGCGGGCGTAGGCGCAAGCGACAAATCCACAATTCCGAACGGTACTCCGAGACGCTTTGACGCTTCCTGAGCAACCAGCTGACCCATTCTCGTAATCTTGAACGCGGTTCTTTTTATAGTCTCCGCGACAACGCCGAACGGTTCGCCTTTTACTTTTTCAAGCGCACATTTTACAACTCCCGGCCCGCTTACGCCGACATTCAGCACACATTCGCCTTCACCCTCGCCGTGGAACGCACCCGCCATGAACGGGTTATCTTCGACCGCATTCATAAATACAACAAGCTTTGCACAGGCAAACCCGCTTTCCTTTTCGGTAAGAGCCGCCGCGCGTTTTATGACTCTGCCCATTTCCGCAACGGCATCCATGTTAATTCCCGCTTTTGTCGTGCCGATATTTACGCTTGAACACACAATATCGGTTGATGCCAACGCGTCGGGAATTGATTCTATCAACGCTTTTTCACCCTCGGTTATGCCTTTATGCACCAACGCGGAATATCCGCCGATAAAATTCACCCCGACTTTTTTTGCAGCCTTATCAAGCGTTTTTGCGATTTTTACGCAATTTTCCGTGCTTTTGTCGGCAAGTGCGTCGACAATATTTGCAATCGGCGTCACGGAAATTCTTTTATTTATAATAGGTATTCCGAGCTGCTTTTCAATATCACAGCCGACCGCAACCAAATCTTTTGCAAAAGTTGTAATTTTGGTATAAATTTTATCGCATACAACATCAATATCCGGGCCGGCACAGTCTTTTAGGGAAATACCCATTGTTATCGTACGAATATCAAGGTTTTCATTATCTATCATATTGATAGTTTCAAGAATTTCAAAAGGATTTAACATTGCTGTCCTCCTTATATTCTGTGCATGGAATTAAAAATATCTTCATTCTGCACATGTATTGATGAGTTTAATTCCTTCTCAAGAACTTTTATTTCCTCGGAAATATCACTAATATGCAAACCTTTCATATCTACAATCATAATCATTGTGAATAATTCATGCATAATTGTCTGGGAAATATCCAATATATTTATGTCATGTTTATACAGCAGATTGCTTACTCTTGCTATAATTCCGACCTGGTCTTTACCTATAACCGTAATAACAGCTTTCATAATAATATGTACCTCCGTTAAGCGGGCAAATTAAAAGAAATTACCCTGTTTCTCAATATTTATCTATATAATAATACCTTAATTTTAAAAAATCAACAGTCTGTAACAATTTTGATTAAACTTTCACAAATAGTGACAAAAATTTAACACATTTTTGTTGACTTTATAAATTGCGCTGACGGACAATTTCATACATCATTACCGCCGCCGCGCATGACGCATTGAGCGAGTTAATATTGCCGTACATCGGTATTTCGCAAAGAAAATCGCATTTTTCCTTCACGAGATGAGAAATCCCTTCGCCCTCGCTGCCAATAACAAGCGCCATGGCTCCCTTTAAGTCCGTATCATACATCGATTGTCCGCCCGCCTCGGCGCCGGCAACCCATATACCTTCCTTTTTCAGCTTTTCTATCATTTGAGCGATATTGGTAACTTTTGCGACAGGAATATACTCAATCGCACCGGCTGAAGTTTTTGCAACAACTTCATTAAGTCCCACGCTGCCGCGCTTTGGAATAATTATGCCGTCTGCGCCGGCGCAGTTTGCCGTTCTTATTATTGAGCCGAAATTATGCGGGTCGGTTATCTTGTCGAGAATAATTATAAACGGCGCACGCCCCTTTTCCGCTGCCGCCGCTAAAATATCCGACACTTCCGCATAGCCGTGCGCGGCACAAAATGCAACTATTCCCTGATGATTTCCGCCTTCCGAAATTTTATCGAGTTTTTGTTTTTCCGTTTCAATTACCGGAATACCCGCCCCGCGTGCTTTTTTTATAATAGGAACAAGAGAACCTTCTATTTCTCCCTTTTTTACCATTATCTTATCAATTTCACGACCGGATTTAATCGCCTCCAATACGGGATTTCGTCCGATTATCTTATCCTCCATAACAGTTTCCTTTCTTTATAAAACCGCTGCAGGGGAAGGATCGCGGTCAAGCCGTTCCTGCCCCTGCAGCTAAATTTATTTATTAATCAAGTAAAAATTCGTCATGTATTGCATTTACGGCGCGTTCCGCGTCTTTTCTTGCAACAAGAACCGATATTTTTATTTCCGATGTAGCAATCATGCTGATATTAATATGCGCATTGTAAAGTGCTTCAAACATAGATGTTGCCACGCCCGCGTTATTCACCATTCCTGCGCCTACGATGGAAACTTTCGATACGTCGGCGGTATACTTAAGTTCCCGCGCACCTATCTTTTCATCATTATCTTCAAGAATTTTCAAAACTCTGTCAAGGTCGCTTTCCTTTACCGTAAAGCTTATGTCCTTCCGTCCCTCCGAACCGATTGACTGCAAAATCAAATCTACGCCTATATCTTCTTTGGAAATCAGCGAGAATACGGTAAATGCCTTGCCCGGAGTATCCTCCACACCGCAAAGCGAAATCCTTGCAACATCATTATCTCTCGTTACGCCTCTTACCAACATTTTTTCCACTTTATTTACCCCCTTGACAAATGTTCCTTCGTTTTTGTTAAGACTTGATTTTACAGCCAGCTTAACATGGTATTTTTTCGCCATTTCAACGGAACGGTTATGCAGCACGTTCGCGCCGAGCGATGCAAGTTCAAGCATCTCATCATAAGAAATTTCATCTAATTTTTTTGCATTTTTAACAAATCGCGGGTCAGCTGTATAAACCCCGTCGACATCAGTATAAATTTCGCATACGTCCGCGCCGAGCGTTGCCGCAAGCGCTACTGCCGATGTATCACTTCCGCCTCTGCCGAGAGTTGTTATGTCATCATACTTGTTAAGTCCCTGAAATCCCGCGACTATAACAATTTTTCTTTTATCAAGCTCATTCTTCAGTCGGTCGGTATCAATTTTGGAAATGCGAGCATTTCCGTATGACGTGTCCGTCTTAAATCCCGCTTGCCATCCGGTCAGTGAAATTACCGGTCTGCCTATCTTTTCAATCGCCATCGCAAGCAGCGATATTGAGATCTGCTCGCCGGTTGACAAAAGCATATCCATCTCGCGCTTTGATGCACCGGGATTTATCTCCTTCGCCTTATCAATCAGCTCGTCTGTAGTATCACCTTGTGCCGAAACAGCAACAACAACATTGTTTCCGGCATCATATGCCTCTACAATTCTGCGCGCAACATTCATTACGCGCTCGGCGTCCCTTACCGAAGTTCCGCCGTACTTTTGAACAATCAATCCCATTATTATAAAACCCCCTGAAATTATATTACCCTTAAAATAGCTCCAACATTATCTATAGGAAAAACATTGCATTTCCATTTTACTCCGAGTGTTCTTAAAAACCCATTCATATTGTATGAAAAACCGCGCAAATCTGCCGGCAATATTGCCGCCACAGTCGGACCTGAGCCGCTTAAATATGCCGCAGCCGCACCGAATTCATAGGCTTTTTTGATAATTTCATCATAGTGCGGTATATTTGTTTTACGCACGTCCTGATGAATTTTGTCACAAGCAGCAACCCGTAAACCGTCCGTTTTTCCGCTGATAAGCATTGAGGTTAAAAGCGCTGCCCTTGATATATTATATGATGCATTTTTCAAAGTTACATTTTCCGGCAATGATACGCGCGATGTTTTCGTCGAAAGAAAGAAATCCGGAATTATAACGGCCATTTTTAATCCGCTTGTGATTTTGTTCGATGTAAATACCGTATGTCCGTTTTCCACAGCAGCAACGCAAAATCCGCCGAAAAGCGCCGGTGTGACATTATCCGGGTGTCCCTCCGTTTCAACAGCCAAATCCAATATATCTTTATATGATAATTTTCTGCCCGAAATTACATTTGCGGCAAGCATTCCGCCTATTATACATGCGCTGCTGCTGCCTAATCCGCGCGTTATCGGAACATCACTGTTTTGAATAATTTTTAACCCCTTCTTTTTATATCCCGTTTCGTCAAAAACACGGCAAATTGCCCTGTAGACCATGTTTCTTTCATTATCCGGAATAAAATCGTCGGAATTATTGTATATGGCAAGTCCCGATTCGGTTTCGGAAATCCGCAGCGTGTTATAAAGTCCTATCGCAATGCCCATAGAATCAAACCCCGGGCCCATATTCGCGCTTGTCGCAGGAATTCTTACGTAAATCATTATACCTCCAGAACTCTGATAAATTTGTCTATGCCTACCATCGCCGCTTTTTCTATAAATTTCTTTTCTTTAATCATCCCGGTGATAAACGCATATTCTCCATTTTCGCCGTCGCACGATTCAATATCGCCGAACAGGCTTTCAACCTGGTCTTTCGGTGCATCGGTAATCGCAAAATAGCGATTTTCTGTTTCATCTGCCGAAATCATGTAATCCGGCTGTGCATCTTTCCATTCAAGATAAGCCTTGTTTGCATTAATGTGCCGTACCGATTCGATAACGTCCGCAACAACAGCGCTCGCTGTCGGGAATTTTCCGGCTCCTCTGCCGTAAAACATTGATGTTCCGAGGTAATTTCCGCGTACGACGATTGCATTAAATACGCCGTCCACCCCGGCAAGAGGATACTTTTTCGGCACAAGCATCGGCGCTACACGCGCAAGCAATTTGCCGTCCTTTTTGGCATAGCCGATAAGTTTTATTACATAACCGAGTTTATCTGCGTAATTAACATCTTTTGTTGTGATTTCGGTAATACCCTCCGTCACAATATCTTTATAGTTTACATAATCTCCCCAGGCAAGCGATGACAATATTGCAAGTTTTCGGCATGCGTCATGTCCTTCAACGTCTGCCGCGGGATTGCGCTCGGCATATCCGTTATTTTGCGCATCGGTCAGTGCGTCCTCAAAACTTTTTCCCTTTGAAAACATTTCCGTAAGAATAAAGTTCGTTGTTCCGTTTAAAATGCCGATAATTTTTTCGATATTATTCGGTATAAGACTTGTACACATCGGTTTTATAATCGGTATTCCGCCGCCGACGCTCGCTTCGAAAAGATAGTTTACGTTCTTATCCTTTGCGATTGCCAAAAGTTCCGGGCCATACGTCGCAACAAGTTCTTTATTTGACGTAACAACATTCTTGCCCGCCTCAAGCAGCTGCTTTGTAAATTCATACGCCGGGTGCAGTCCGCCCATGGTTTCCACAACGCAATATACTTCGGCATCGTTTAGAATTACGTTAAAATCTTTGGTGAAAATTTCCTTTTCTTCATGTTCCGGGAAATCTCTTATATCAAGAATGTATTTTACACCAATCGGATTAAGCGCCTTTTCGTCAAATTTTTCGTTCCTGATTATTTCGTAAACACCGCTGCCAACCGTTCCGTAGCCTAAAATCGCAATCTTTACCATAATGAGATCCCTCCTAAGTTAAATAATTTTATATTTTATCATAAATTGACAAAAAAGTCAATATTTTTATACGTCTGCAAACAATGCTTTTGCAAAATCGTCCGCATTAAACTGCTGCAAGTCATCAATACCTTCACCCACACCGACAAACTTTACCGGTATGTTCTGTTCTTTTGATATGGAAACAACAATTCCGCCTTTTGCCGTGCCGTCAAGCTTTGTCAGAACAATGCCGGAAATGTCCGCGGTTTCGGCAAAAAGCTTCGCCTGAGAAACGGCATTTTGTCCGGTAGTTGCGTCAAGGACTATTAAAATTTCTTTGTCTGCGTCCGGGAGTTCACGGTCAATTACTCTGCCGATTTTGTTAAGTTCCGCCATTAAATTCGATTTATTATGCAGTCTGCCCGCCGTATCACAGATAAGAATATCGCTACCGCGTGCCGCAGCCGCACGGCATGCGTCAAAAACCACCGCCGCCGGGTCTGAATTTTCCTGATGCTTTATGATATCGCAGCCTACGCGCTTTGCCCAGATATCCAGCTGGTCAATCGCCGCCGCACGGAATGTGTCCGCCGCGCCAAGAAGTACCTTTTTGCCCTGCGATTTATAATATGCCGCCATTTTTCCTATGCTCGTGGTTTTGCCTACGCCGTTTACCCCTATCACAAGAATTACCGATGGCTTTGTTTCAAGTTTCATCGTGCAGTCGTTTTCGGTGAGAATTTCGCTTATTACGTTTTTAAGTTCTTCCTTCACGTCCTCTGCATCGGATATGTGTTTTTTCTTTACATTATCACGCAGTTTTTCAATTATATATTCCGATGTTTCAACGCCCATATCAGCCATAATGAGCGCCTCCAAAAGTTCTTCAAAAAATTCTTCATCAACTTTAACGAAAACCTTAAAAACGTCATTTACCTTATCGGTAAATGATTCGCGGGTTTTGTTGAGTCCGCTTTTGAGTTTTTCAAAAAATCCCATTCAATTTCACCTTATCCATAAATTTTACTGTCTTTGTAATAATCTTCTATCTGCTTTTCGTTTGTATTTTCATTAGACAAAAGCCATTCGAAAACATCTCGGTTTTTGTATGTATCGCCCCACGCGTCATGCGCGTTATCGGGATAAAGCGTCAGCTTGGCATTTCCGCCGCAGTTATTTATTGCGTCGACCATTCTTTGGCTTTCTTCCGGGAAAACGCAGTTATCCTTTGCGCCGTGAAATGCCCATACCGGAACATTTACAAGCCTTCCGCCGTTCCAGTACATTCCGCCGCCGCATATCGGCACGATTGCAGCGAATAAATCCGGCATGCTCATTGCAAGCTGCCATGTTGCATAACCGCCCATGCTTGCCCCCATTGCGTAAAAATGTCTGCGGTCGGTAAAATCCGAATTATATATCGCAAGAGTAAGCCTTTTTAACGTTTCAAATGCGTCAAACCACGTATTTGTGCAGCATTGCGGCGCCGCTACTATAAACGGAAAATCTTCATACTTATTTGTGATACTGAAAAATGGATTGGTTTTAAGTATTTCAATATCATCTCCCCTGCCGCCCGCACCGTGTAAAAAGAAGATTACCGGATATTTTTCTCCCTCTTTATAGTCTTTGGGAAATTTCAATAAATATGTCAGCTTTTCAAATTGTTTTATTTCCATTTATGTCATTCCTTCCAATTTATTTTATAAGACTTTCATCTACTTCATCAATCGCAAGACTGAGCATTTTTGTTACGCCCTTTTCCTGCATGGTTACGCCGTACAGCACATTCGCCGCCTCCATCGTACCGCGCCTGTGCGTAATAACGATGAACTGCGTATCCTCAAGATAATTTTTCAAGTATGTGGCAAATCGTGAAACATTTACATCATCAAGCGCGGCATCGATTTCGTCCAAGATGCAGAACGGCGTCGGTTTAACCTCCAAAATCGCAAACAGCAGCGCTATGGCGATAAATGACTTTTCTCCGCCCGAATACAGATTGATGTTCTGCAAACTTTTTCCCGGGAGCTGAACCTCAATCTCAATTCCGCTTTCCAGTACATTGTCCGGCTCGGAAAGATACAGCCTTCCGCGTCCGCCGCCAAAAAGCTCGCGGAATACATGCTCAAAACTTTTGTTTATCTCGGCAAACTGCTTTTCAAAGTGTTCCTCAATAAGTTCCTGCATTGAGTTTATCACCTTGCCGAGATTATCTTTCGATTTTTCAAGGTCTGTCTTTTGCTCCGATAAAAATTCAAATCTGTCGCGGACGTTTTTGTATTCTTCTATCGAATCGATGTTGACGCTGCCCAATGACTTTATTTTCGAGCGTAATTGAGCCGCGCGCGCCGTCGCCTCTTTTTCGTTTTCGATATCCTGCCTTGAATCCTCTGCCGATTCGAGAGTCAGCTCGTAATCGTCCCAAAGGCGCGATATCATCGTGTCACGCTCCATTGTCAGCTTTGTTTCTTTGTTTTCTACACGCGACAATTCCTGCTGCAGCATAATCAGCCTGTCGGTAAGCTCTTTATTTGAGTTTTGCATACCCTTGAGCTTTTCCATTACCTGCGATTTTTCCTTTTCTATTTCGGAAAGGCGTTCCTTAATTTGCTCCGAAGTCGCTTTGATATCAAGAATTTCGGTCTTTTTTATCTCAATTTCTTCGGCAAGCTCTTTGTTCCGCACTGAAATATTATGCTTATCTTCGGTCTTTTGTGAAACGGATTGTTCATTTTCCGCAATTCCGTTTTGCAAATCCGCGATTGTTTGGCGCGCCGATGCAATATCTTTTTCAATTGAACGCAGACGCACCGTCTCGTCCATAATTTCTTTGGCTTTGTTTTCCTTGCGGCGCTCGATTTCCGCACATTGTTCCGCAAGATTTTCCGCCTGTTGTTTCATGTCGGCAACCGAATTTTCATCGGTTCTTATTCCGCTTATCAGGCTTGCTATCTCATCTGCAGACACGGCAAGAGAATTTTCAAGCTGCGCAATCTCGTCGGAAAAAGCTTTTCCGCCGTTTTCGCCGTTTTCAAGCGACGCCGTCAGATGTTTTGTTGAATTTTCCAGAACAAGTATGTCATTTTCGTACTCACGCGCCATCGGATTATATGTGTCAAGCTGCATTTTTGCGTTATCGCGGTCGGAGTTTTTCGATGCAAGTTCTTCTTTTAAACGCTCAATGTCGACCGACAATTTCGAAATCTCCCCGGCAAGCGATTTTATATCGCTCGCACGCGACAAAAATCCGCCCGTCTTTCCGCCGCTGCCGCCGCTCATTGAGCCGCCGGCATTAAGCACATCGCCCGACAACGTAACAGTTTTGAAACGATAACCGTATTTTCTTGACAGCGCGATGCCGTCATCTATATTTTCGACCACAACCGTCCGTGCAAGCAAGCTGTCGATTATGCCCGTGTATTTTTTATCGCAGCGCACGATATCTGCGGCAATGCCGACAAATCCGCCGCATTTGCGTATTTCGCCTTCATTATCGAGACGTCTGCCCTTTACCGACGAAACCGGAAGGAAGGTCGCTCTGCCTTGTCTGCTCTCACGCAGAAAAGCAATTGCCGCTTTTGCGTCTTCTTCGTCCTCAACAACAATGTTCTGCAATGCGCCGCCCAAAGCTACCTCAATTGCGGCGACATATTTCTTGTCAACCGATATAAGCCCCGAAAGCGTGCCGTAAATTGCATGTTTTTTCAGCTCCGGTGCTTTAAGGACAGCCTTTACGCTGCGCGCATAACCCTCATATTCATTTTCCATGCTTTCAAGCATGCGTTTTTTCGAGTTCTTCGAATTAAACTCCACTTGCTTGTCGGATATTTCGCCGTTTAGTCTGCCTATTTCCGTGGTCAATGCGTCGTATGCCGTCTGTTGGCGTTCAATTCTTGCACGCATCGCGGCAAGTTTTTCCGAAAGCGCCGTGAGTTTTTCTTTATTTTCTTCCAATTCGCGGGCAATGTTTTCCCGCCCCTTTTCATTTGCAAGCATCTCTGCTTCAACAGCCGCCTTGCGCTCCAAATGACTTGCGCGCAAAGCTTCCATACCGTCAATTTTAGCCTTATTTGCCGATATCTCGCCCGATTTTTCCATTATTTCTTTATTTAATGCATCAATCTTGCGGCGGCACGCCTCTAGTTCTTCGTAAATCGCGCTGTTGTCTTTTTCTATGTCGCCGAATGACTCGGTAAGTTTTCTGCTTTCCGATTCAAGCTCGGAAATTCTGTTTTCGGCGTCCTCAATTTGCTGTTTCTTTAATTCTGTATTTTTCTGTATATTTTCAATCTCTTTATCAATTCGTTCAAAAAGAGACTTGCTGTTTTCAATATTATTTTCCGAAAGGGTTATTTCGTTTTCTTTCTTTGCTATTACGCCCTCGTTTTCGATAAGGGCATTGTTTGTTGCGGTCTGTTCCTCGTCCTTCTTCTCATTTTCTGCGTACAAATCCGCCATGTGCAGTTCAAATTCATCGGCTTGCGATTTCAGTGCGTCAATTTCCGCCGTGACGTCGGTAAGCTGTTTATGCACTTCCGCAAGCTGCAGTTTTCCCTTTTCTGCTGTAAGCAAAATAAGCGACACGTCAAGACCCTTGTACTCCTCATAAAGCACAAGGTATTCTCTCGCTTTTTTCGATTGATTTTCAAGTGGTTTAAGCTGCGACTCCAGCTCGAGCGTTATATCATTTATACGCACAAGATTTTCATTTACCGATACAAGTTTGCGCTCCGCTTCTTCCTTGCGGTGCTTATATTTTGACACACCCGCCGCACCTTCAAAAAAGCTGCGTCTGTCTTCTGCCTTGGTTGATAAAATTTGCGATACATTCCCCTGTCCTATCATGGAATACCCGTCTCTGCCGAGACCTGTGTCCATAAATAATTCCTGAACATCTTTTAAACGACAGTTTGCCTTATTTATCTGATATACGCTTTCACCCGACCGGAATACCCGTCTTGTAACCATAACTTCGTCAAATTCAATCGGAAAAAGCCTGTCCGAATTATCAAGGACAAGACTTACCTCGGCGAAGTTAAGCGGCTTTCTTGTCTGCGTTCCGTTAAAAATAACGTCCTGCATATTTGAACCGCGCAACGTTTTGGCGCTCATTTCACCCATAACCCAGCGAATTGCATCGGAAATATTACTCTTTCCGCTGCCGTTCGGGCCAACTACACCTGTTATTCCGTTTTCAAAATCAAGTACGGTTTTATCCGCAAATGATTTAAAGCCTTGAATTTCTATCCTTTTAAGGTACAATTATTTCTCATCCTTCCGGGCAAAAAGCCTTCCTTTTTCTATTCCGTTCATGGGTTTGATTTTTATGTCGATGTTGTATTTCGCTTTAATTTTATTGATGTTTCTGCGTTTATTTCCGATTGCTTTCGAAACTTCGCGCGGATTTACGTAAAATTCCGAAACAAGCTGATTATCCAGCACGTCACACATTTTATCGAAATAAATCTCACTTTCGCAAAGTTCGCGAAACGCGCTGTGAAACGGGCCGGCAACCACCGCCCCTTTTTCCGAAATTTCATCGGTTGTGACAAGCGCAACGCGAATTACATCAACTTTTGCCGCATCAAACATCAGCAGCAGCTTTTTACAAAGCCGCACAGCCTCGTCAAGCGTCTGCGGGGTATATTTTCCGTTTTTATACATTGTTTCAAGCGGCGTATCACGCACGACGAGTGTGGGATAAATACGAACGCAATCCGGTTTTAACGCAATAATCCGGCGTGCGGTTTCAATTGATTTTTCCGGCGTATCCCCCGGCAGCCCGGTCATCATCTGAAGTCCCAGATGTATTCCGGCAGCTTTAATCATTTCTGCCGCCCTTTCCACGTCCCCCGATGTGTGTCCTCGCGTCGACAGCCGCAAAACCTCGCTGTCCATGGATTGCACGCCGAGTTCCACGGTTGTAACACCGTATTTTTTCAATCGGTCGATTATTTCATCATCAATATAATCGGGGCGTGTTGACATTCTTATCCCGTCAATTTTCCCCGCCGATTTGTATTTTTGCACGATTGACAAAAACTCTTCCTGTTTTTCTGCCGATATACCCGTGAAACTTCCTCCGAAAAACGCAGCCTCAATATATCGGTCGGTTTTGGGCAGCGTTGCGAGATGCTCATCAATAATGCGCACAATATCCGCACCGGTTACCGAAGTATCCTCACCCGTTATTCTTTTTTGATTGCAAAAAATACAGTTATACGGGCACCCTTCATGCGGGACGAATATAGGAATATTATAATATCTCATAGCTTTGCAAGGGCATTTTTTGCCGCATCTTGTTCCGCGTCCTTTTTGCTGTTGCCGCTGCCTTTGGCTTTAATTTTGCCGTCGACATAAACCGCACATTCAAAGTGTTTTGCATGATCCGGGCCGCTTTCGCCTATTATTTTATACGAAACCTTCCCGTGCGACCCCTTTTGCGTATGCTCCTGCAGTGCGCTTTTATAGTCGCCGAGACTTTCCGGAACAGTTTGCGCAAGTTCCATGTCCATAAGACCGAGGAGCCATTTTTTTGCGGTTATAAAATCCGAGTCAAGAAAAATCGCGGCAAGCAGTGCCTCAAATGCGTCGGAAACCACCGACGGCCGTTCTCTGCCGCCTGTCATTTCTTCTCCGTGCCCGAGCTTAATCTCTTTTGCAAGACCGATTTTTTTCGACAGCTCAAAAAGTCCCTGCTCACATACAAGCGCCGCACGGATTTTACTGAGGTCGCCCTCGCTGTCACCACGGTGATTCTTAAAAAGATTTTCACTCACAATAAGGCTTAAAACCGCATCGCCCAAAAATTCCATACGTTCATTATCCGGCAGTCTCACATGTTCATTCGCATATGAGCTGTGCGTCAGCGCATTATCAAGATATTGCGGGTTATGAAATTCGTAACCGATTCTTTTCTCAAACTCTGTCATTTTTCTCACCAATTAATCCATATCCTTATGTTCCTTAATATAATTCACAGCATCATCAACAGTCTCAATGCCTTCAACGTCTTCATCGGGGATTTCCATATCAAATTCCGATTCAAAAGCCATGATTAATTCAACAACATCAAGCGAGTCTGCACCAAGATCCTCTACAAATGCCGAATTAAGTCTGATTTCGCTTTCATCTACACCAAGCTGTTCCTCAATAATCTTCTTTACACTGTCAAATACCATGTTTTTTTCCTCCATATTCTATGTTTTGCATAAATTGCCATTTTTTATTATATAACAGTATTTTGTCTTTTGCAATAGTTTTTTTATAATTTATATAAAAGAGCTGCGGCAAAATTTACTTACTTCGCCGCAGCCATAAAAAAAGCTGTAAATAATGTATAAATTTTAACAATTATTCATGGTGAGCTTTTGGGCAGCATGTACAGTCCGATGTGCAACCTGCATGAATATCGGTATTATCTGCACCGCGATAATTGTCAATTGCTGACTTAATTGCTTCTTCCGCCAAAACGGAACAGTGGATTTTTTCGGGCGGAAGTCCGTCCAAAGCTTCCATAACAGCCTTATTGGTGAGTTTTAAAGCTTCGTCAACAGTCTTACCCTTTACCATTTCCGTTGCCATGGAGCTTGTGGCAATCGCCGCACCGCAGCCGAATGTCTTGAATTTAACATCGCGGATAACGTCATTGTCGTCAATATCCATGTAAATCTTCATAATATCGCCGCACTTAGGATTACCCACCTGTCCGACAGCATTGGCATTTTCAATTTCGCCGACATTACGCGGATTTGCAAAATGGTCCATAACTTTTTCTGAATACATATAAATCAATCCTCCTTTTTAAGGTTCAAAACTTCTTCATACAGCGGCGACATCATTCGCAGACGGTTGATAATTCCCGGCAGAACTCCGAGAACATAGTCCACTTCTTCTTCCGTTGTATCTTCTCCCACGCTCAGTCTCAGTGAGCCGTGCGCGATTTCATGCGGCAAGCCTATGGCAAGAAGCACATGCGACGGGTCAAGCGAGCCGGACGCACAGGCACTTCCGCTCGATGCGGCAATACCGTTCATATCAAGCAGCATCAGTATTGATTCGCCTTCTATATATTTAAATGAGAAATTAACATTGTTACAAAGTCTTGTTTCGTCCTTCGGGCCGTTTAAGCGGCAATACGGTATTTCCTTTTCGATACCCGCTATCAGACGATCGCGCATTGCACGCATATGCGCCGTGTTCTTCTCTAAATTTTCATTGGCAATTTCAAGAGCCTTTGCAAGACCCTCCATTCCGGCAACATTTTCCGTTGCAGCACGTTTGCCGCGTTCCTGTCCGCCGCCGTGAATAAGATTTTCGATTCTTA
>CAKSRS010000018.1 GCA_934487205.1 uncultured Clostridia bacterium | reverse complement strand
GAAATAACCTCAAGGTCATTGAGCAGTTTAAGCTTATTCTGAAGATTTGCACTCTCGTCCTCGTGCGCAACGTGTGCTCCGCCGCCAACGGGATATTCGTTAATACAGAAAATTCCCGAAAGCTTTTCTCCGCCCAAAGCCGAATATGTGTGTATTTTAACGGCAGACACCCTTGCGCTTGACAGGTGCGGTGTCACCGCAATATAATCATCGGTGTCGGGCTCAAGCCCCGCATACTTACAGCTTTGTGTTTCAACATTATAAACAGCGTTTGTATCTCTTCCGCAATACACTTTTTTTGCAGACTTGCCGCTTACGCTTGTGAAATTATTTTTTTCAATATATACGTTATACGAAGTAACGGAATTTTGTTCGCCGTTATAGTCGCTCCAGTCAAGGTATAGTATATTATTTGACTTCAAATCGTATTTAACGGCTATGGCATCCGGTGCCGCGTTTTTTTCCGCCTCAGTGTCATACACTTTCCTTGTGTTTACCTCAATTTCGCTTACCTTTATGCTTTCTGCCCCGCCCCTTCTCAAAACTATTTTAACAAAGCGTGCATTTTTGTATACGGGGCCCATAGCGACCGCACTTCCGTTATCTTCCTCATAAAATCCGTTTGTAAAATATTCATATCCGTCTATACTGAAAAGCGTCTCCATACCTGAAAATTCACCGAATACAGCTATATCCTCCACGCGGTAATAGCCGCCGAGATTATATATTATGCTTACGTAATCCCCGGCAGTTTCAATATATTCGGTTTTATTCCCGTCACTCAAAACTGCGCTCGTGTCTACCGAAATGATGTCCTCCGCCGTCTTGAACGGATTTTCCTGCTCATAGCAGTAATTTACAGCCCTTTCTTTGCCGAACTGCGGTGGACGACCCATAATCTCAATCTCGGAAATTTGCAGGTTTTGTGCTGTTTCCGCCTTTTTCATAACGAGCTTTATATGCTTTGCATACAGCACACCGTCCACACTGAAACTGACCGGCATAATTCTGTTTAACGACGCCACGAGTACATTATTTTTAGTCCCTATAAAATCATAGTTAATCCCGTCATTTGACGCATAAATACTGTACTCCGACATAAATGATGATGCCGAACACATCGCATATACATTTACCGAGGTCACCTGCATAATATCGGTAAAATCAATGCGGACACATTCCGTATTTCCGGTACCGCTTACAGTGCTTGCGGAATTTCCGTCAAACAGTGCATCGCCGCTGTTGATAAATTCTGCATCGGTGCTTATTTCGCCGTTGTTCACCCAGCCGTATTCGCTGCGCACGCAATAAATCGGTGTGTTTTTCCCTACCGCCTTATCGCTGCTCAAAAGTCCCGGCCTGCTTATATCCGCATCCTCCAGGAGCGCATATTCACCGAGCGGCATTAAGCCTTCAAGCGACTTAAGCACAAAGGCTTTAAAATAGTCTCCGTCATCAGCGGACACATTTCCAAGCTTCTGCTCGGTCTTATACTTTGTACCGTAGATTTCACACTGTCCGGGCTGAAGAAAAACCCCTTTCAGCGAGCCCTCGGCGCCGTATTGTGCCGTCACCAGAACCGAATCACTGTCCTGCACCTCCGATGAAACATTTATGGCACCGGCATCGCGCCAAGAAAAGAGCGTATTATTATTTTCATCGCGGAATACAGGCTTTGATGCCTGCGGAAATCGTTGCTGTCCGCCGATAATCACACATTCTCCCAGTGCATACTGATAACAATTGGTATCAAATACCGTTGTCTTTGCTTTCTCAAAAGTTATCCGGACATACTGTGCGTTAATGCCGCCAATGCCGCATGATGTACACTCCATCGTCCGTTCTTCCGTTTTACTTAAAACGTAGTCCGGATCCGGTCGCACTGCATCATAAACCGTCGCCGCAGAAAAATTGATCCCGTCGCTGCTTGTTTCAATTTTTATCGTACCGAGCTGATATCCCTTGTTTGACGATTCCGACCAAACATCCACGTAATCTATCGCATAGATCTTTTTCAAATCAAAAGTTACGGTTGCGGTTCCCGGATCTCCGCCCCAGCTGCAGTTGGCAACGTAAAATCCCGAATGATTTTTCAGATTACCGTTGGTAATATTATGCCCCGCATAATCAAGGTCTGTTTCGACAAGTTCCGCATCCGAATCCTTAGACCATGAATAGTCCGCACCTGTTTCAAGCATTTTAAGCGGACGCGACATATCTTGGTATGTCTGAAAATCATAGTTATTAAACTCATTGCCGGACAAAATATAGTTTTCCGCAAATGCAGCTGACGAAAACAACATAAAGCACGCTGCAATAAACAGAATCCTTTTAACAAAATCAGCCATTATTTTTTCCTTTCGTCGGAAAAGGCTGCATATGCAGCCCTTTCGCTACTTTTTAATCAGAACCATATCCTCGAACCAGGACGGATCCTTTCCGTCGGCAATTCCCTGCATATATTTGAGCCAGCCTTTTCTGTTCTTTCCGTCGTTATCGTTCACAACAGCGGCAAAACCAAAGCAGTCATATTCATTCACCGCGCCGTTTTCAATAAAGAACGTCCACGGAATTGCGACTTCATATATCGTGTGTCCGTCATCGGTGTGTTTAACTATGCCGTCTATGCCGGTCAGAGGGTGCTCTTTTTTGACAATCAGATCCGCGATCCATACCCACGCCTCAAACGCTTCCTTATTGTTCTTCGTCAACCCTATCTCAAAGTAGTCCGTAGCATCTGTGGCAACGCCGTTTTTGCGTTTTACATCAAGTGCAAACTGTATACTGTCGCCGTTCCATATGTCTGTACCCTGATACGGCTGACAGTAAACATCGTCTGTAACGTCGGCTGCAAAATAGAAGTTCTTTTCATCCCATTTTCTGTATATTTTAAAGGACAAGTCGTCTTCTCCTTCCCACGACGACTGACGGTAAGACTGCTGCATAATTACCTGGCAATTATCCCATTCCCCGCTCGAAAGCTCGCCGTCTATAACAGGAGTAATGCCGTCATTTACGCATGCCGAGAAATTAAGATTTCTGTCAAAGGATTTGCTGTCGCCGTTTGTGCTGATTATAAAGCTTCCCACTGCACCGAACTCTTCTGCCGGTTTCTTTACGTTGAAGTATACGGCACGTGTTTCGCCCGGCATAAGATTATCTATTGCGGGAGCGTCCGTCATTTCAACCTCAATACCGCTCGTTGATACAAGGCTGACCTTTACATCAACAGGCTGCTGCACAACATTCGTACAATAGGCCGCAAGTCTCCACGACGACCAGTCGTCTTTGTTTATAGGCTCCGGTACAATATTTACTTCAACAGCCGGCTTAACGGTTATGCTGATTTTAATCGGGGTAACAGCGCCGTTTTCGGTTGTTATCTCAAGTGTAACGGTCTGTGTGCCCTCTGCCGCATTCTCCGGTATGTTGATTACCGTATCAACTGTTTTTTGCGAAGCATTAAATGTTGTTTCATCTATACTCCAGCCTGACGGCAGATTAGCAGCTTCAACATATCCCGATAAATTATTTGCCAATCTCTGGCGTGCCAGTGATACATTAATTTTACTGCCCTTAATCGCGTTAAACTCACTGTTGCTTGCTTTAAATGCAACATCAATCGAAGTCGGTTTTACGCCTTTTTCCGAATATATAAATATCGGGGCAGAGCCTATTGTTACGGTTCCTTTTCCGTTCTCTGTTTTAACAGCGTCAAATCCTCCGTCTGTGCCTATAACCTCAATCAGTTCGTCCTCACCCGAAAGGCTGTCAAACTGCATCGTTTTTGTTTGTCCGTCCGCCGCCCAAATTACAGACATTTTCCTGTTCTTTGTTTCATCGAAAAATTCAAAGCCGTAATACGGAGTTGACAGTCCCGATATCGCACCAATCAGTTTCGCATTTCTCATCTGCTGACTGAGGTTATAATATCCGTAATATGACGGCTTAGGCACTCCGAAATAGTCAATAAGCCCCCAGTTATGTTCCAAAAACTCAAAATCAAGTCCGTCATCCTGAAAATCGTAATGCCAAGCCTTCCGTATGCCCTCAGATATCAGGATTAAATATGATCTTACCACCCAATCTCTCTGTGTGTCATAATCCAATGCGGGTTGGTATCCGTTTTTATCCGATGTCAAATATCCTATTTCCGTAGTGATAATCGGTTTGGACTCATCGCCGTACTTTCTTAAAACATTGCGTACACTTTCTATTTTCAGCGGCAATATCTCGGGGGCAGATGCCGGTACTCCTTCAATGGTCTTATCAGCTAATTTGGGATATAAGTGAACGTCAACCGCATCATAATTCAACCGTGTTTCTATTCCCCCTCCTGCTTTATACAAGCTGTCAAACCAATCCAGCGACCCCACTTCGGTTCCTCCGAGAACAGGATTTACAAGCAACGCCTTTTTGTTCAGGCTTTTTACTTTTGCATATGACGCTTTCATTTCATGAAAGAATTTTACGGTGTCCTCCTTCTGGAGGTCACGTTCATTGCCGTTTGAGAACATATATGTACCGCTTAGTTTCATTGCATTTGCCATGCTTGACTGAGCTTCAGCTGCCCCCGGCCACATTGTTGAAATACCTATATTTCGGTATGTTTCCATATCGCTGGTTACCTGCCAGTCGCGGTTGCAGTTCACAGTGCCCATTTCGTCCATCAGCCTTGCCGCTTCAAGCTTCATCGTCGATGTGTAACTACCGAATTTTTTTGTTTCACCACCATTATAGCCTGGGTGATTTACAATACAGAATATGTCTCTGGGTTTATCCTCCAAAACTCCCTCGGTAGTGATTTTTACAGGACTAACCTTTGTAATCTCATTTCCCTCACTGTCAAACGGAGTTACAGCAAAATAATACGTTTCCTCAGGCTCAAGTCCGGTATATGTTGTATACTTATATTTAAAAGCATCGTCAAAGCTTTCATATTCTGCTACCGGTTTCAGAAATGTCGTGTCTGTAAAAGCTTCTTTTTCAATATACACTGCAAATTTTGATGCATTTATTTCATTGTATGTTGACCAGTCAAGATATGCGAGAAGGTAGTTTTTCATTTCTACCCTAAGCGGTACCTGTGCCGGCTTTGATGACGCCGTCATCTTAACCGGGTAACCGTTTATCTCGATTTCGCTTAACGCAATTTTATTATCCGCACTTTGGCAGATAATCTTCAAAAACCGTGCATATCTTCCCGGCATACCGGAAAAAGTGCTTTTTACAATTCCGCCGTTTTTATCATTTTTATTCACATAATAAGTGTAACTGAAGAATTTTTTTCCGTCTAAGCTGTAACGGATTTCACAGCCCTCAAGAAATTCTTTTCCGCCGGCAAGCGAATAGATGTTTACATCACCGACCTGATACGCCTCTTTTAAATCAACAACAATAGTTGCCCATTCTTCTGAAGTCGAAACTGTATGCTCCTTATCGCCGTCCATCAACACCGTACAATCCCTATCGTCAAGACGTATATCATCAGCCGTTCTGTACGGATTCTGCGTATAATAGCTGTATGTTGCACTTTCATCAATTCTCTTCTGCTCGACACCGTCCCGTCCGTACACCTCTATCTTCTTTACCAAGACACCGGATTTATTGCTTTGTTTATGCATTACAAACTTAACATATCTTGCATATATTTTTGTCCGGATCTCCGATGATACCTCCGCAAGCTGATAATCAATCGTATTTTGCGCTTCGGCATTTTGTATATATGAATAATTTTCGCCGTCGCTGCTTAAATAAATATCATACGATTCCAGACCGTTTGCCGATGAATTGTACTGTGTAACGTTCGTTCCGGTAATTTCATAAACCGCGCCCAAATCTGTTACATAACTAAGTCTGTCATTAAGCTCCGGATCAACTTTTTCATAAACAGTTTTTGTTTCTTCAAGCTGTTCCTCTACGTACTCGGAAATCTCCGGTTTCTGCGTATAACCGAAAACAGCCACCTCGGACACAATCATTTGCGGAATTGAGCTATTGGTTGCTCTTTCCGGTGTATTAAATGTAACCTCAATATACCTAATCCTCGAAGCATTAAACTTGACGGAGGCATATGAGCTTAACTTTCCGCCGGCATTAATCAGTTCTTTGCTACCCGGAACGGATGACTTCTGTGACGGAAGACTCTTCATTTTATCAGGAGTTTCACCGACACGTACGTTTATCACTCCCGTCTGGGCATACGTAGTTGTGAGCGACCACGCGTCAACCTGACTAACCCAATAAATATCCTTGAGGTCAAATACTGCCGTTGCAAAGGATACTCTGTTCCAAGTTGACCACATATTGCTGTTTCCGCTCACATCCGCCAAATTGCCGCCGGTCAGTTTACTGCCCCCGGCTTTCTGCCCCTCGGTTTCGGTGCCGTATTTATCCGTTGATTTGATTTCATTATCAGAATCCTCGGTCCAGCTGTATTCCGCTCCCGTATCATAATTTTTAAGATCAATATTGTAGTTTTTATAGATTTCGATGTCCCTGTCACTCCACAAATTGTCGGTCAGACAATAAAGCTCCGGGGAAGCTTTACCGGTGTCCTCCTCCGCAAATGCAACAGGAAACAAGTTTATTATACTCAATAATGATAGCGCAATCGCAATTATCCGCTTATGCATAATTTACCTCCATAACCACGCTACTTGCTTGTAATAACAAGTGAATTATTGCTTTCATTGTATTGTATTGCAGCCTCGGTACATTCCGCCGCAAATTCAATGGGAACCATTGTGCTTCCGTTATATATTCTCGGATAAGTTTTCAGTACGTATGCCTGATAATCGTTAAGACACACGAATACCGAGCCTATTCCGAGACGCATTTTCCCCAAAACGGTACTCGTAGTTATGGTCCTATGCTTATTATTCCAGTCAACCTTATAATTGAATAATTCAAAGATAGGACGCATAGAAACCATCTGAATATCATCAATGGTATACACCGTCACGGTAAACGGCTGTTTTTCCCCGTTAAAATAAACCTCGGCATTATCCGCAGCAAAGGCATTTGCCGTAAATAATATTACAGCAATGAATGCCACAGCCGCAAATTTTAATTTTATACGCATAGTCCGTATCCTTTCTACTCATAAATGAATATATCCTTTTGTTCGCCCCATAAATACCATACGAATATTTTTGTATTTTCGTCAGCATTTTTTTTGTACGTCGGTATATTATTATAATCCACGGTTATAAAAGCTCTTTCGGCAAGATCATACTTATAAATAGTATCAGCCATATCGGTGAATACGTATGTAAAATCCTCATCCGTTGTCACTACAGACGGCTGTTTTCCTGTTATTTTCAGTGTTGTACCTTCAAAATCGTATGCATATCCCGTTATTCCGGTAAAGCTGTCACCAAATCCACCCTTTGTGCCGACTATCGGCTTTTTATAATCATATACCTTTTCAAGCGCTGTGATTATATTGTCGTCAGTCAGCGTAATTCTGAGCACGTCGCCCTTGCTGATTTCGTTCAGGCTGCAATCCTCATCCAAATCAAATGTAGTCACCGTACCCTTATATAATCCGGTTACACTTTTAATGATTTCATCGTCATCATTTAACTTTTCACGAACCTTGGCAACGGCAAAAACATAGTCATTATAAATATTGCTGGCCGCTCCGAGTCTTACGGCATACTCCGCATAACCCACATCGGATTGTTTGGCATAAAGTATTGCCGTATGCTCATTGCCTCCCGTAAAACAGTTTTGGGTTCCGGAATATGCGCCGAACTTTTTCTCGTTTGTCAGATCATCTGGAATATTAAAGCTTTTGCTCTTTTCGGTTAATCTGAACCTTCCGAGGAAAACATTGACCTTAACCATTTGTCGCGTCTTAGCCATCGTTTGCCTGAATATACTGTTTTTAGCCAGCATATCTGATCTTTCAATATTATTGGTGTACGGTGCAGCCATTTCTATTTCCTTAACTCTGCCCTCATCATTCAGCCTATACAAAATCAGCTGTCCGCCGCCGTTTTCCTCTTTCATATTTGCATTAAGCGTATCACTGACCGTCTGCAGATCTTTAACTTTTTCCCGTGTCGGAAATGCTGCACTTCCGTCTGTAAAATAAAACTTTTCATCTACGGAATAGAGTATTTCCATCGAGTTGTTTTCCGTGAACATTTTAAATCTTAATACATTGGAGTAAATATCGTCATCAATCAGTTTTACCTTCACCAAATAACCTGCCTTAAGTCCGTTGCTCTCGGTCGCTGTAAAAGAACCCACTCGCCCTTTCGGATCAAGATAAAACATACCGTAAGAGTTGACATCAGGTGAATAATATCTGGTAAAATCGCTCGTGGTTTTATATGATTTCCCGTCAATTTCAATAGTATCGGGTGATATTGATGAGATATTACCTGTAACTGTCGCGTCGGATATTATAAACTTTATAAAAGACTTATCAAGACTCTGCGCAACAAAAATCACATTATCCCTGAATATATCAGAAAATTTCCTTACTTCATTATCGGCATTTACAGCAACATATTCTGTATTTTCTTCATAAATATTTATGCTGTATTGTTTTAATGTGTTGTGCTTATCTCTTACCGAACCGTTTGTTTTATCTATCATTCCGACAACAACGACATCGTAATTCTCAATTACTGCAATTTCATAATAATTGTCGTTGTCATTATCAATCAGCTTTACTTTTCCCGTTTCCGGTCTGAATGCGGTAAAATCAGATGATACGTGCTTACCGTTATAGATTATATCCGTACTTTTTAAAATCTTTGCGGTACGCTTTCTTGTGCCGTCATTAACCTCATACGTATATACAAGGTTTTCAAAAGATGTTATGTCCTCTGCATCAAATTCCGTAATATTGCTTTTATTGGTCACTTCCATATACAATATTTCAGATTCGTCTTCGGTTTCCCTGTAATAAAATTTTACATATGCACCGAGATTATCGATAACATTAATCGCAGCGCCGTGCGTATATCTCTCGCTGCCTATCTTCACATATCCGGCGGACAATGCATGCTCTCCGTCCAATCCGGTCATACTGTTTGCGCGGATTTGCCCGGTGGCATATCCGCATCCGAGAACCTCGGTCATAAATGTGTCCTCTTTATTCGTTGTATAAGCCTGATCACCCAATGAAAACCTCGTTTTTAAAACAGGGGTGTCCAACGCATTGTATAGCATCACAACAAGCTGTCGCATAGTCAGATTCGGTGTAGCACCTATTGATTTTGTAATACCGACCTGTGCAGCTGTTTTTACATAGTCATCTGTTATAAAATCTCCGTATCCGAGCATACGCAAAACGATTTCAGCCGCATCCTGAAAGCTTGCTGCTTCATACGGACACAGCTCCTCGTCATCACCTGTCAATCCAAGGTATTTTGCATTATACGCCGTGTAGGCAATAGAATCGTCCGCTGCAACATCGGAAAATCCTACCTCGCCTCCGTTATAGTACGCCTTTTTATCCTCCGGGATTGCGCTTACAATCGCATTGATTATTTCATACCGTGTAACGGACGCATCTTCATAATATATTCCACCCTCCTTAAAAAATCCCAGCGATGTCAGCACATCATATTTCTTTTGTGTAGTCGTTTCCGCAAAAACCGGGAGGGATACGGACAAAGACATAATAAACATTATCACCGCCAATATGGCTGATGAGCATTTTATTTTCATTTAAATTCCTCCATAGATATTAAACCATATATCAATTTAGCCGCCTCTGCTCTTGTGGCATACTCTTTGGGGGCAAAGCAATTATTACCCTTGCCGCTCATAACACCTGCATTTTTGAGAAAATATACAGCTTCTTTTGCATATTCGCTTATGTCATTATCGTCTTCAAAAACCGTTGACAGCTCCACCCGTGTGTCTGCTCCCTTTATGGCAGCCGCGCGGCAAACCATCGCCGCCATATCCTGGCGCGTCACATTTTTGCCGGTACCGAATATCCGCTCGCTTTCACCAAAAACAATCCCGTTTTTTACTGCAGATGCAACATAAGAACTATACCACGCCTGCTTATTCACATCGCCAAAATCACATTCATCTTCGGGATTATACATTCTGCAGGCGGTAATCAGCATTTTTGCAAACTGTTCTCTTGTCACCAAGCCGGACGGTTCAAATTTATCTTCGCCCATTCCGCTTACTATACCTTTTTTATAAAGGTCGACAATGCTGTCCTTCGCCCATTCATATCCACTCAAATCACTAAAAATTTCCTTATTCTCTGCCGGTATACCTCCGGGTGTAACAAAACCGCTGCCTCCGCTGTTTCCGCTGTTTCCGGAACCGCCTGAGTTTCCTCCGCCTGTCGGAGTCGATGTGTTCTCAGTGGGGGCATTGGTCACGGCAACATTAAACACTCTCGATAAGGTTGCTATGGTATCAATACCCTGTGCATTGTCTGCTACTTTCTTCTGTACATATACCTTCTGATTTTCTGTCAATTTATCATACTTATCAAATTGACATTCGCTTAAATAGAATCTGCTATTATCGAGTATTTCGCTTACACCGGCATAATTATTTATTCCCGCAAGCCTCTCCAAGATAACCGTATCGGAAAAGTCCTGAATAAAAGCTTTTGTGCTATCGTAATTCTGACCGATGAAATTGCCTGCAAGCTCATCCGCCGCGTCCAAAAACAATTTTGTATATATCGTGTTTGTGTCAAATCCTATATATGTTTTATATTTATTCAGTATATCCTTCAGCTCGTCCTTATCTGCCGCGTTATTGATTGCTGTTACAATAGAAGCCTTTACTGCCTCGTCAACCACATCATCCGGCGCAGAAAAAGCAATGCCCGTTATCATAGCCGATATAGTGTCAATAAAATCCACATCGATATATTTACTCTTCAATTCTTCAAATGCCGGCACACCGTCAAGCAGATATGCGTAATTTTCCAACGCTTGCTTCATTTCGGCAGGATTTGCGTTGTTGACCGCATTGAGCACATTTGCGCTCTCCTCGCTATCAATGAAAAGCTTATAATTATAAAATACATTGCCGACAGCATCGGTTACGTATATATTATAATTCCCATAGGTGTAGTTCTCAGGCATATATGCGAAAGAAAATTCTCCGCTTTTTCCTGCTTCCATCTGTCTGACATATACAACCGCATTCTTTTTTTCGGCATCTGTCAGCGTACCAAATTTTTCTGCACTGATGCCGGGCTTTAATACTCTTATGGTTACAGCCTGCATATCTGAATCCGGCTTTATATCGCTTGTCCCGGTAACTGTCAGAGTTTCTGATGTTGTATCATATTTTATCGTATCCAGCGCTGCTGCCCCGGCTATGCCCTGTGTCAGAAACATCCCTATCATACAAGATATAAATATTTTTTTCATTTTTTTCTCCTAAATCACAGACTTCCGAAAACCTTTATTTTTGCCAAAGCATTTCCGTTTCCGACACTGTCCCAAACATAATTTTCTATGCTTACATCGGAATAACCGTCTACAGTTACAGAATTTGTAAAATCAGTCTTTTCGTAAGCCTTTAAGCTTACTTCTGTAAAGGACCAGTCTATCATCTTATTACCGCTGTATGCAGCAGACAGAATAACCACCTGCTTATCCTCATTACTTTTCGATGAAATCTGCCCGCTTACATTAACGGTATTTTCGCCGTCAAGCGAAATAAGCCTTGCGTTTTTGTCATTTTTATAGTCCAAAATCCCCAGCTTGTACGGTTCTTTTTCGGTACTGCCGGTTTTGTAACCGCGAATAACAATTTCTCCCAAGACAACCTGAAGATTTGCGGTTGTTGCAACAACTTTCAGATATCTGCATTTTTTTGCTTCAAAATTCTGTTCAATCAGATTGACGCTGTTAGGTAATCCCTCAGGAATATCGGTCAGCACTGATACACTTTCAAAATTCACACCGTCCGAGCTCACCAAAATTTCCGCCTTTGCGGTGCGGCAGCTTTCATTAAGTACAACATCCCATATATCAACGCCCGAAACATAACATTCTTCGCCCAAATCGAACAAAACCGCTGCCGGATCCTTTGTTCCCCATGTTCCGTAAACAATTCTCGTACCGTCCCTGCTCGTGCATCCGCCCGACAAAAGTCTTGTACAGGTACTGTCCTGTGTTATAAACTGAGGCGGAGTCTTGTCTGCGTATTGATATGATATATTGCTCAGCGTATCAAGGTTGAATTCCTTGTACATCTCACGGTCATCCGCCAACGTAATATTTCCGCTCAGAATTTTTATTTCCGCACAATTCTCGAGCGAATTGTACGCATTCCGCAAATTAGATTTTGCCGTATATATTTCCTTACCGTTTATGCTTTCATCCCAATATACCGTTTCAGCCGCCTTGTACGCTTTTACATACTCGGCATATGTCCCAGCTGTATATATCGCACTGTCAACGTCGGAATAATCCTTAAGCGCCTCGAATAAATCGTCCTTTGAATACGGATTTTTAAAGCCATGTATAATCATCTCTGCCAGATTGTATTGTGCCGAGCCCTGACCGTTTGCCGATACCGCATCCTTTTTTACCGTTATTTTTACATATCTTCCCAAGTAAACCGGGAATTTTGATTCTGTTTTCAGTAAATAATTCAGGTTGCCCGTTTCACTGTCGTCCGGTTCGGTTTTTGCCTCAACATACGCACACTCGGTGTAGTCTGAGCCGTTTCGGCTGACTTCAACCCTGAATCCGCCTATATTCATTCTTGTTGAGGAAAAATACAAAAATTGTGAAAACACATCTACACCGTTAATATAGTAATCTTCGCCCATATCAAATATGACAACTGTATCATCGTCCGTTTTGCCGGTCAACTTATATGCAAACTTGCCATCATTCAGCGCTGTATTTGTTTTATCATTTTTCTGCAGATTTTCCGGCGAATTTTCGTCGTATATATATGAAACATTTGTATTTTCAATCAAAACATTGGGATAATATCCGCTCATATCTTCATCAGACATATTATTATCCGACAAAATATATTGTTTTGACACATACTCTATTTCCTCTATTGCTTTACTAAGCTCATTAATTTCGTTTTTCAGTTCAGCTTCGGACGCTTCGGTGTTTTCGTACACATCGACGGCAGAGCTTAACGCCTGTTTAACTGCTAAGACACTGTCATTCTCTGCCACATCTTCATAATCCGAAGCCATTATGCGGTCTATAATACCGCCAAGCCTATTTCTTAAATCCTCCTCAGAACTGCTCTGCGCCAAAATTGCTCTCGTTAAATTCACACTTTCCGAGACTGATTCGTCTTGAATTTGTTCTATTTCTTCCGAAAGGATATACTCCTCCCCGAAGGTGTACTCGATATCCTCTTCAGCATCAACAATTGTACCGACGTTATTATCATCTGCACTTAGATTTTCATTTGTTATATCAAATATTTCCTGTGTCGGCTGAGTATTTTCTTCCGCCGATACCGTAAAATTCCCAAACGTAATTACGGCGCACAAGACTGCGATTATTTTTTTGTTCATGTTTAATTTACCTTTCATAAACAGTTGCCCGTTGATTCAGTAACCGATGTTATACAGGGAGAATTTTCTCCCTGTATAACAAATTCCGTACACATCTTATTTTTCCTGTTTTTCCGCGATAGGCTCCATATCGGACCAAAAATAGTTGACAAGTCTTGCATTTTCCGGCAAACCGCCGAGATTCTCCAAAACCGTACTCCATTTCGCTTCGCCATTTGCTGACAATTCAATTTTGCTGCTCTTTGCGGCGGATATAAGTCGTCCGTCGCTGTAAACAGCGGTAAACACATAACCTGCAAGCGCCGTCTCGGATTCATTTATGACATTTCCGTTTGCCATAATCATATCTGCTCCGGCAATGCTTTCTGTCGACATCATATCAGTATCAAAAATCGTATAGGTTGTGCCGGCGAATGCTGCCGGAAGGACATCATCGACGTCGGCAGCCTTAAAGCCCTTAACAACTATTTCCGCAAGTATCTGCTGGTACATTCTCGGCATTGATGTGAACTTCAAGTATCTTCCCTTTTGCGGTGCAAAGTCTCCGCCAAGCTTGTTTATAACTCTGTCGCCCGCCTGTACCGTTTTCCCGGAAGTTTCGGACCATACCTCGGTGTACTCCGTACCGTCTGTGCTGACAGATATACTGAGATCTCCGATACCCTGAACCGGATTGTACATTACCTCATACAAATCCGCACCTGTGAAATATACCTCCTGTCCGGCGTCCACTATTACGCTGATTTCTTCTTTTGGTGAATTATCATAGTATTTGCCCCAGACAAGCTCTCCGTCTTTTCCCACACGCGGGTCCGTAATATTTCCGTCGGTCAGATTGGTGTTTCCCGCGGCATTATCCGCATTTCCGACAATTGTATATGACAGCCCCGTATACAGATTGTCATATCCGGTATAAAGTGATTTGTCAGTATCGTTTTTGAGGTTGCAGGTCAGTACTCCCGCCGTAGAGGTGTACTCGAAATTCTCAAACGCAGCTTTAAGCTTTGCAAGCTCTGCGTCAATCTCTGTCTGTGTTTTTGAAGCGTCACCGATAACGGTATTTGCCGTCGCTATTGCAGCTGTCAGTCCGTTATAGCTTTCCTCCGTCAGTATGCCCCTGAGCTCCTCCAGCTTTTCATTGCTGTATTTATTTACTTCCGCCTCAAGTGCGCCGGTGTCGGCACTTATACCAAATATAATCATCTCGTTTATTGCGGTCTTATAGATACCCGACGCACTTGAACGCGTCAATACAGCTTTCACATAGCGCGCTTTTTCGGGGGCAAATTTAACACTCGTGAGCCATTCGTACTGATCCCCGCTTGCCCAATGGACTAATACGGTATAATCCTCGCCCTCGCTGCTCAGTGTCTTATATCCGACCTCCGTATATGTCTCTCCGTCGTGCGAAACGCTTACCGTAACCGTGCCGGCAGCTGTATCGGGTGCTTTCGGCAAAAACATATCAACTCTGTCGACAACCGCGTCTTTCCCGAGATCCCAGCTTACAATAAGCTCATTCGCAGTGTTCCATTGTGTGCACAAATACTCGTTGGGCGAAAGCAGCTTACCGTTTTTCAGCCTTGTTGGATCTGTGCCGTGTACTTTTATTGCCTCGGCATCGGAAAGAATTTCATATGTCGGTTCATTCTGCACCGGATCCGTGCTTACGCTGCTGTCACTGTTGTACACATTTTTATCCTCGGTACTTAAGCTGTTGCCCGAGAAAATTCTTCTGCCGTTTACCGGAACAAGCGTGTCGATTGCAGCTGCAATTGCTGTCTGCGCCGACGTTATATCCGTTTCCGCGCTGTCGTCGGTCAGAGTCTTTGCATCTGTCACAGCCGTCTGCAGCGCCTGAGCCGTCTCGCCTGTGTAGAGGGCTTTAAAGTCAAGATACTTTTGGGCATTTGCTATACTTCTTTCCAGTCCGATTGTTTTCGTCTCATAGCCGAAAATTGCGGTTTGTGCGAGAGTGTACTGGTTCTTATCACTCCTTTTTGCCGTCTGCACCGCAACATAGCGCGCCTTCTTCGGTGCAAAGGTTACGGTTGTCTTTGTAAAAGAATGTTCTCCGATCTCGTTATATACCGGATTGCTGTCATTACCCAATTCGACCGCTGCTTTTGTGTAATTGACTCCGTCATCGGACAGCCAAATATATACCGAGCCCATACGCTGACTGCCCTGTATCACTCCGTTACTTACATTCATATGCTGAATGACATCCACACGGTCAACAACATAATTTCCGCCGAGATCATAATACGCCAGATGCGGGTTTACTTCATTCCACTTAGAAAAAAGCGATATGTTTGTATCTACAAAATCTCCTGTCGTAAGCTTATCCGTGCCCTCCCACGGCGCCGATTTTGAATCCCACGTATGTGATGTTGTGTTGCCCGGCAAATCGCTTGCCAGTGTTTCGCCCCAGCTTGTATATGCCGCTTTAGAAGCGTCTGACCATTTGTTGCCCGAAAGCGTATAATGAGTTTTTCCCGGCATCAGATTTTCAATCGCTGCTTCAACCTCCTGAACAAAAACAGTGGCAATCTCTGCATCAGCCTCATTCAGATTTGTCAACGCTGTTTCAAGCGTCTCTACGCTATCGGCGGTGTAATAATCACGCATCGCCAAATATTCCGCAGCCCTTGCCTGAACCTTTCTAACCGTTACTTCGTCCGCGCCGTTTGCAAGCGTACCGAAAATTACCATTTCCGCTGCAATACCGTTCGGAACTCTGACCGTTGTCTTTGTACCATCACTGACGGTCACGGTATAATTGGGCTGTCTTTTTACTCTTATATTTACGTATCTTGCCTTAACGGTGTCAAACGTTGCAGATGTCTGTTCATATTTATTAACGTCTGTTCCGGAACCGAAATATGCGTCCAAATCCGCTTTTATCGGATCGGCGGCATTTCCGGACCATACCTTCCGCATATTGTTTTTTTCCGTTCCCGCATAAATTTCTATATCACCGATTAGGTAATAAAGCGGTCCGGTGGTGTCCTTATTTTTCTTTGCCAGACTCCACACATCAACAGCGTTAATGTCATAAACGCCTTTTAGGTCAAACTGGGCTGTGTTGAAACTATCGGAATTCCAATTAGTCCAAAGCACCCCTCTTCCGTCATCGCTCTGTATCGTTCCACCTACCATCTGTCTGTTTGTCGGGAGCAATCCCGAAACTGCGTTTGCCGAATCGTATATGTCACCTGTTTTAAAGTTTGTGTCAGAATCCGATGTCCACGTGTATTCCGCACCGGTATCCGGTATAACAAGCGTTTTCCCCGAATACAGTGCCTTATCGGCATCAGTGAAATTATTTCCGCTCAACACGTAAAGCGTTTCATCATTTTCGGCAGCAGCCGCCGTAAATGCCGGCACGCACGAAACAAGCATCGCTGCGGAACAAATTGCTGAAACAAGTCTTTTGGTTAAAATGTTCTTTTTCATCAAAATCCACTCTCCTTTTAATATTTTTAGCCTTTTATACCTCCCATTGACACACCGTTCATTATCTGCTTCTGGAAAAGCAGGAAAATAATCGTACACGGCAGCATCGAGAAGAACAAAACTATAACATACTGATCCATCATAAAGCCGGCTGTTTTCATTCTGAAAATCTGTACCGGAACCGTAAACAGTTCCTTATCCTTTAAAATCAAGTACGGCCACAAAAATTCCGACCACGATGTATTAAAACTAAAAATAGCAATTGTCGTTACAATAGGAATTGACAGCGGCAAAATAATTGTTCTGAATATTTTAAAATCGCTGCAGCCGTCAATTCTTGCGGCCTCTATGTACGATATTGAAATCGAGTCGAAAAAACTCTTAAACAGAAGTACATAGAATGCTCCAGCACCCTTCATCAACCACATAGGCCAATAAGTATTAGTCAAATTTATGTGCAGCACCGGGAAATCCATAAATGTTATAAAAAGGGGCACAAGGCTTACCGCACTCGGAAGCATCATAGACCACAAAACCAATATGAAAAATACATTTGCTCCCTTTGGCTTCAATCTTGATATTACATATCCTGCCAACCCATTAATACCGATGGCAAAAAACAAGTCTCCCAACGCCACAACAAATGTGTTAAAATAATATCTTCCTATTCCGAGTTTTTCCCATACCTGTATAAGCTTTTCCGGATGAAAGCTTTTGGGGAACAGTGTCGGCGGCGTCTGCAAAAATTCATTCACATCTTTAAAGCTCGATAAAATTATCCAGATAACCGGAAAGATTACTACAAGAGAAATTATCATCAATAGCGCAAATACAATCCAATATCCTATTTTTATATGTCGCTGTTTTAGATCGATAGATGTGATAATTCCTTTATCTTTTTTTTCAAACCCATTCATACTATTTTCCTTTCCGTTATTCCGAATACTTCTTCTGCATCTTAAAATAGAAACAGGTGACGCACATCAGTATTATAAATGTTACTACGCCGAGAGCCATTGCGCGTTCCGGCTGAAAATTTTTAAAGGCATAGTTAAAGCTCTGCAAATTCAAACTGATGGACGCATTATTCGGTCCGCCGCCGGTCATCATCATCGGCTCATTCATTATCTGGAATATTCCTATTATCTGCCTTACAAACTGCAGCACGATTATCGGAAAAATTGACGGCAGTGTAATGTTGAAAAATCTGCCCGGAATATTGGCGCCGTCAATTTTGGCAGCCTCATACAGTTCCTGATTTATTCCCTGAAGTGCAGCAAGATACAAAATCATCGTTCCGCCGCACCCCTGCCATGTCGACATAACTATTATAAGAGGAATAGTCATTTTTCCGTTTTGCAGCCATTCCTGCGCCGGTATTCCGAATTTACCCAGTATAATGTTCAGAACACCGCCGTCACCCGGCAAATACAGAAAGTACCATATAAGCGCCGCCGCAACCGTTGGTACAATCTGCGGAAAATAAATTGAAAATTTAAAAAATCCGTTCATATGTACCATTTCGTTTATTATCACTGCAAGCAGTATAGGCGGCAGAAACCCGATAACAAAAGACCACAAAACATATTTAATACTGTTGGTAAGTGTTTTTATGAAAAGCATATCTGTAACTACGTCGCGATAGTTGTCAAATCCGACAAATTCAACCGGCACATAGTTTTGAAGTTTAAAGAAGGAGTATGTTATTCCCACTCCTATCGGACGCCATACAAGGAAATAAAATAACAACAAGCTTGGAAGCATCAGCAGCCAGCCTGTTATATTCCTTTTATACAGGCCCTTTATTTTTTGTCCGAAATTCATTATATGTTTACTGCTCCTTTCAGCTCTTTTATGACCGCACATATGCGCGCCTTCGATAATTATGCGAAGGCGCGCAGCGGTCGGACAGTTTAGATTTTATCCAGGAAATTACGCTGGAAGTCCTCGTTTGCTTTTTTGATAAGCGCCGCGGGGTCAGCATCCTTCTCAGTCAATACTGACTGTATGCAAGCGTCGAGTATACCGTACAAATCCTGACAATTCATCGGCTCTTCTGCCTTTACCGTTACACCCTCGTAGTTAAGGATACCTTCGCACATTTCAAGCTCGATATTTGCTTCTTCTCTTCCAAGCGCGTTAAGCTTTTCGTTAAGTTCGGGGATTTCCCATATTCCCGAGCTTGCGCCGGACACAACATATCCCTGTTCATTTCTGTTTCTGAGAGTTTCACGCATCTGATCAACGTAAGCCGTTTGCTGCTCTTCGGTCAGCGCCGGTTCAAATTTCTCGGCAATTTTCAGCCAGTCAAAGCATGCCTGAATCTGCTCGGGTGTTGCATCGGGCGAGAACATATGTGTTTTTCCGCCCATCTGTGCAAATCTGCCCTTGGGACCTTCCGGAATTTGCGTTCCGGAATAATCGGTCACCGCCATGCCATATGTATCGGTAAGGGCATTATCCGGTCCGGACGAAATATACATTGCGCCCTGTCTTGTAGCAAACAATTTCTGCATCTCCGGCTGGTCGATAAGCGCATTGTCCGGCAAAGCATCCCATTTCCATTTCAAATCTTTTACATATTGCAGCGCAGCCACACATTCGGGTGTATCAAAAGTTGCAATCCACTTATCTCCCTCCTGTTTCATAAACTCAACGCCGTAGCTCCACGCAATATTCATAAAATGCCATCCGCCGCAATTATTTATTGTAGGTAGCACCAATCCCGCCTTGCCTGTTTTTTTCTTGATTATTGATGCTGTTTCGGCAACCTCATCCCATGTCTGAGGGAATTTTGGAACACCGTTTTCATCTACAAGTCCCGCCTGTTTGAACAGTTCAACATTGCAGTTGAGACCCTGAATATAGTATCCGTTCGGAATACCGTAATATCTTCCATCCTTCTCGCAGAGCGAAAGAACCTGTTTATTCAGATACTCAGTATAGCCGAGTTCATCCAAAATGTCTGTTATATCTGCCGAGTATCCCGCATTAATTATCTTTTTTGTTTCCGTCAAATGACAATTATACATTGTCGGCAGCTGTCCGCTTGACGCTTTCGGCAAAAATGTCTGCAGATCATACGCCCATTCATCGGGCACGATTTCTACATCAGGACGAACTTCTTTCATTTTCTCAACGTACTTTTCGTATTCTTTTCTCTCGGTCGGTCTGTTCTCAGACGGCCACTCGCCTATGCTGATTACAATTTTCCCGTCGCTGCCGCTCTGACCGGTCTGACTTTTTTTCACGCCGCAGCCGGATAGCCCGGTTGTTAAAAGCATCACAGCCAAAACTGCGGATAATACGTTCTTTTTCATAAAATCGCTCCTTTTATTGTTTTTTTTCACATTTTTAGACCGTATTTTGTCTTGGTTTATATATCTATTATACAAAAAAAAGAAACAGCAGACAATAAATAATACTGCTATTTCTTTTGTTTTTCTGCTATCTTTTAAACAGGAAATCACAAATAATTTTTCATACTAAATATCCGCGTCAACTTTCATTTTCAATTTTACTGTGGTACCTTTGCCTATGACGCTTTTAAACTGCACACCGTATCCTTCTCCGTATGTCAGCTTAATTCTTTCATCTATATTATATATACCGTATCCTTTTTTCGAGCCCGTCACCAGCGGATTAACATCTGTTCCCTTTCCGTTATCTTCTATTTCTATAATCAAGTCGCCGCTGTTCTGATACGCGGTTATATTTATTTCCCCGCCCTCTGACATATCCTCAAACCCGTGCTTTATGGAGTTTTCCACAACCGGCTGAAGAATTATCTTCAGAACCTTTATATCCATCAGATTTTCCTGAATTTTATATGAAATACTGAATAAGTCAGGGTAGCGCATCTTTTCTATCGCAGCATAGCTTTCCAGGTGCGCTATTTCTTCACGCAGCGTTATTATACTGTCGCCGCGGTGCAGGCTGATGCGAAAAAAAGTAGCAAGCTGACATATCATCTCTGCAATATATGACTGCTTTTCTATTTTCGCATACCACGCAATTGCATCAAGCGCATTATATATAAAATGAGGATTTATCTGTGCCTGCAGCGCTTTTAATTCAGTCCGCCGCTGAATTTCTTTCTCTTTATTATTCTTTTCAATAAGGTCATTTATCTGCACTGACATTTTATTGAAACTGTCCTCAAGTTCTTTTATTTCCGGCAATGTTATCTCTGTGCCTTGCTTTTTCAGCCCTCCATTGGTGACAAAACCGTTCATTCGTTTTTTTAATGTGGTAATTGACTTCAACATCGAATTAGGGATAATGAGCGATAGAATAAGCGAAAAGATGGTTGACACAATCAGCAAAACCGTTATTTCCATATTGAAACGATTTAATGCTTCATACATCCAGCCGTTATCCATTCTGCTTTCTATCTTCCATGAATCTTCGGTGGCAATTTGTATTTTCAGGTCTTTGTTGCCGTAAAAGTAATCTCCCGTCGTTTGATAGACGGCATTCGGATTAAGTCCTTCAACCGGCGATAAAACATAATGACCCAGTTTGGACTTGTCGGTATGCAGTATAACCTTATCATTTGATGTGACAAATATCAGGTTATTATCTTTATTGAATTCGGAAAGCGCATCACTCAGCCTGCTCTCGGGAATATATAAAAGCAGGTCGAACAGCTTTTTACCGTTATCAAGGTTAAACACCTCGCGCCCGAAAACCAGATATTCTTCACCCGTTTCCGAACGGACAATATCGTCGGAGATGAGTACCTTGTTTCTTGAAAGCTTTGACGTAAAAGTCCTAGACACTGCTTCAATTCTTTCGTCTTTTTTTCTGATAACTCTGTCCTCGTCCACTAATATATCAACATTTGCTACCAGTTCATTATTACTCCAATACGTATTGAGATAGTCTTGTATTGCACACTTCTTTTGTTCATAAGACAAAGTCCGATCGGTGTAGAACGAATATATTTTTTTGTCAGCAAAAATATACATTGAATATGCCGATATCTGATTTATATAGCCGTTTATTGACTCCCGGATATTTTCGTAAATACCATCAAGATAGGATAACATATGTTTATTTACTACTATATTACGCACATATACATTTGTAAAAAGGCATACTATAATACACGGAATAATCGTGCACAGCGTAATAACGCGCAACAGCTTGATGTATATCCGCTCATAATGTTTCTCGGGCTGCCGCTGTCTGTCCGTTTCGGAAACGCCCGACCCCGATTTTTCAAACACACCAAAAAAACGCATTACTCTTCCCCTTTATTTGTTGGCTATTATTTCACGCGGCGTATGTCCTGTTGTCTTTTTAAATATATACGAAAAATAGGTTGTGTCCTTGTATCCGAGCATCTCCGCAATTTCATACACCTTGTACTCTCCGGTTTTAAGCATCTGCATAGCCTTATTCATTCTTATCTCTGTAAGATACTGATTGAAGGTCTTTCCTTCTTCCTCTTTAAAAAGATGCATCAAATAATACGGACTTATATGCAAATCATCCGCTATACTCTGCACCGTAATCGGTTCAGAATATTTATCCTCGATTTCTTCTTTAATTCTTATAATATACCTGTTTGGATTTTTCTCTGATGAGAACTCGTAAATCCCCTTAATAATTTCCTTTGTCCATTCTTCAATATCATAAATTGTTTCGAGCCTTTTCAATTCATTTGAGGGAACAATTCTTCTTCCGTATACCTTGTTCATTTCCTCTGTATTTTTAAAAAATTCGCGCAGAATCATAACCGTCATTTCAAGAATTACATCCTTCAAGCTTTCAATTTCTATTGAAGAATCACTTTTTACCTTTTCAAAGAAATCATTTACTATATTCAATCCTTCTTCTGTTTTTTTTCTGGCAGACCGTACTATCCTTTCTATATCTTCATTTGAAAAAACCAATGCCGCCGTCATTGTCTGCGGCACCGTAATATAATCTATAATCGCGCCGTTCCCGGCAAAGCTCTTGTGTGCCAACGCCCTCCTTGCCTCGTCAAATGCTTCCTTCATTTCGTCCGGATTAATATGTCCCAGAGAAAACCCTATCGATACGGTCCTGTTCGATATTGTCTCAATATTTTCCTTTATATTTGTCAGGAAATTCACTAAATTAGAGGTTGAGGACTGCAGAAGCTTATAATTATCATCGTGATAAAAGAGTATCAGCGCCACAAAACCATCTTCTATTTTGCACCACTCATAACGCATATCACCCGGAATACGTGCGTAATATGACAATACCTCTTCCAAATCGCGCTGGAGCTGGACAGTATTCTCCGTAATCTCGGTAAGATTATCGTATTTTATGCACGCAACCGTATATTCGCCATTCGGCAATTCAATCCGGTACATCTCCTGCTTGTTTTTTATTTCATCGCTGTTTTTGTATTTTCCCTCAAGAAGTTCCAAGATTACAAGATTTTTCACTGTAGGAATTTGCCTTGTATAGTCATCAAGAATATTTTTTTGTTTTTGTTTAATTTCTCTTTCGCTTTTTATTCTCAGCATTGCCGAAATAAGCTCTTTTTCCTGAATGGGCTTCAAAATATACGCGTCAACGCCGCTTTCCATTGCCCTTTGCGCATACTTGAAATCATCGTATGCCGAAATCACAATAATGTCCGACGAAAAACCGTCGGTTTCTTTTAATTTTTCAATCATCGAAAGCCCGGTCATTTTTTTCATTCTTACATCTGTTATTATTATGTCCGGACGATACATCAGGTAATTGTCGTACCCCTCCAAGCCGTTGGCGGCCTCGCATATTATCTCAAAGCCATACTGCTGCCAATCAATGGTTTCCCTTATTCCGCGTCTTACCAAATATTCATCGTCTACTACCATCACTGTTACCATTCTATCCACCCTCCGGTTATTTTTGTGATGCATACGTATCTATTTCCTGCTTAAGCTTTTCCATTTCACTTATAATTGAATTAATAATGTTTCTTGCAGCTATAACTGCAAGAAACATAACAAGCAATCCAAAGCCTATTATGGCAATCAACGCTATTCTAAGCCGGTTTTTCAGCGCCGCATCCTGCACTAATACTTTCATATTTATCCCGTTATCAAGCCGTTTGGAAATATTTATTTTGTTATTATTTCCCTCATCATATATAATGAACCTTCCATATTCATTTTCCAATGATACTAAGGATTGTTTCATAAATACGCCGTCCGGGTTGAAATTCTTTCGCAGCTTCCCGGCATCAGCAATAACATATCCGAGATTATCCCCCTGTTTAAAAGGCATGACAAAATATAATTTTTGTTCTTTCCTGTTATTCTCCGTTTCGATATACCAGAACGACGATATGTCCTCTCTTATCTTTTCAAAAAAAGTCTGCTGATACTGTAAATATACAGATTCTGATACTATCTTTCTGCCGTTATCAAAAAAAATTCCGATACCGTCAATATCATTGCTGTATATTTTGATATTACTGACCTCAATATTAAAATTATCAAACGGTATATTTCCGCCGTATTTCAACTGTAAATTGTTTAGAAATACCGATGTAATGTTTTCTACATAATCCATTTTAACATTAAAATCCTCTATGTGTTTTCTCGCTATGTCCTCCGCTTTCTTTATGTAGTCGTTACGTATTGTCTTCTCGATTATAACATAATTGAACGTCAGCACTACGGAAAGTATACAAAACACCATTGCGAGTATCATATATAATTTCTTTTTTAATAAATTAAACATAAGAATCTCCCAAAATTATTATATCAAAACCTTAGATGCATTTCAATAAATATACCACTTGTAATTTTTTCCGCAGTAGTCAATGTATTTGAAAAAATGCAATCGGTTGCACTTTGGAGTAAAAAAATCACTCATACAAAATAAGATTGTTTTTCATCACAATTTCCGGTGCTACATATATCTCACTGTTCTCAATGACATTTTCAATGAGATACTTGCACATAACTTCCATTGCCTTTTTCGCCTGTTCAAAATGATTTTGATAAATGCTTGCCGCAACAGTTCCGTTTTTGATAAAATCATTTAATTCATTATACACATCCACGGTCACAAGTGCAATTTCACTTTGCAGGGCATTATCATATATATATACTTACACAACTCATATGACCTGCCGCTTGATATAAATATTCCGTTAATCTTATCCTTGTATTTATTAAATACATAACTCGTCTTTTGCTTAAGTAGCTCCGGATCATCTTTCATATCTATACATTCCAAAATATGCAGCGAATAGTCTTTGGCAGCTTTAATAAATGTATCTTGGGCTAATCTGTGCACCTGACTGTTTAAATTTCCGGTAAAAAGAACTATATTCTTTTTGATACTGAATTTCAGACAGCAAGACAGCACTTCTGCTGCAATTTCAGCTGCCATAACGGTGTCCTGCGTTGAAACAAACAGGCGAGGCAAATCAGAAAAAGTATGTATATATCCAATATTATGATTTTTCTTATACAATTCCGCAAGAAAATCTCTGTGCTCAATATCATTAAGCCCGGCTACAAGTATTCCGTCATATCCGGCAATAATAAATTCGTTAAGGACACCATAGCATTTTTCTGCCGAGCCGGCTCTTTTTTCTACTTTTTTGAGATCATATATAATTTTGTAGCCTTTTATATTTTCATATGCCTTGTTTATTCCATTCTCCAACGCCTCAATAAAGGGTATATATGAACTATACAGCAGTATACCGACTTTTTTTACTTTTTGAGACAGGCGCGATGCCATTCGGTTAGGTGTAAAGTCATATTCTTTGGCAAGATTTAATATTTTGCTTCTCTTGGAATCGATCAGCTTTGAATTTAGGTTAAATGCACGGCTTACAGATGACGGTGTTACACCCAGCTCCTCCGCCAATGTATAAATTGTAACCTTTTGCATTTACCCACTCCTTTTTCAACATATTTCATATACTGTATAAAGAGTATAACACAATAAAATATTATTGTCAAATATCTCTCTCGATTTTTGTAGGATATATACCAACGTATCTAAGCTTTTTCCGCCTGTCCTTCCAGTCCGGCAAAACGGCTGCGACTTCATTGTAAAACAAAGCCGAATGATTCGGCTGAAAAAAAATGCGCAAATTCGTGCACAACTACATATTCAATACACTCCGGCGGTGCATACATAAGCTGCGTATTAAAAGTCAGTATCCCCTTGCCGGGATTACAGCTGCCCCACCGTGATTTCATTTTCCTGAATTTGATTTGCGGAAATTTCACATTTCTTTTCTCAAATACGGGATATATCCGATTACACAAATTCAATATTGCCTGCTCCGCTTCGCTTTCATCAAAATACTTTATGAGGGGCTTGTTTTCGCGGCTTTGATATTTTTTTAATGCGTTCAGTATAAAATCCGCCTTTGAAAGCATAAAATCGTCTATGATATTCTGCGCAACGCGCCTGCTTGCCGAGACAAAAACCGTCCTGTCAGACTTGATCCGAAGGTTGATATTTTTGACCTTCTTATATGTTAATTCATATTGAATTGTTTTGCCGTTTAAATTTATTGTTTTAGTCATATTAATTATCTCCAAGCATATTCTTTGTAGATATTATATCACCCCTTCTGTGATTTGTCTATTTTTCTCGCGCATCTCTTTCAGCCTTATACAGCTTTCAGTCTTTGTTCTCCTTCATTCCTATGCTCGTATAATTTTCTTGCCGTATTGCAATAAAATATTGCCTCCCTGTATTACACAGAGAGGCAATATTAATTTCTTATGCTGCAAATTCGCTTTCTCTTGAAAGTATCAGTTTGCAGGCTGCTCCTATTTCATCAAGTTTTACGTATACATTCCGACCGCCTGTATAATCGTGGTCATTCCTTGCCTCGCGCACAAGAACGCGGTTATACCAGTCGTGTTCATACCGGACATCGCCGATATTGAAATATACGCAGCGGTCGTCATTGCCGCAAATAAAACCGGAAATATAGTAATATCCCCTGATATATATTCGCAGCGTATAGCCGCTGTCTCTAATCTGAGCCGTTATTTCCGCCTTTATATTTCTTGCAAAACGTATAAAGTCCTTTGCGGTTTTGTACTCCTCCGGCTCAAAGTTATAATTATGCCACATTTTAACATTTTTCGTCATATACATTCTCATTTCCCTCCGTTTCTTTTATACCACTCATCAAGTATTTTCCACAGCTCCGCCTCGCACCGACGTACGGAATACTCCTCGGGAAAGTAGCTCTTCAGCCGTTTTTGGTTTATTGAAATATTCTTCTCTTTCATTACCTCATCAAGAATCTGATGAAGAGCCAAGCTGTCCAGACTTTCCTTTTCCGCAAGCTCGCGTATACTGCGTGCCTGCTTATAGTTCACCGTACATTCCTCTTTTTCGATATGGTCATTCACCATATACTGCGGACGGATTTTCAAAAATGACAGCTCAACGCCGCCGGTTAATGATATGATTTTCTTATCCACCTTGTCCAAAAGCTGAAAAATTAAATTTGTAAGGCGGATATACCTGCGTGCATTTCTGCCGCTCATATCATTCTGTGCCCCCAGCTCTTCCTCGCTCCACATCTGGACACCGTGTCCAGATGTGCGTACACCCTGGTGCTTAATCGCATCATATTTCAGCCGATAAGCATAGGCTTTTTCGCTCGGCAGCAGATCTTCACGCTGGATATTGCTGTCTACAAGCAAAATTGCCGCTTCGTCATCATCCAGTCTGAACACGAATGTCGGTATTTCACTAAATCCGACAATCTCGCAGGCACGCTTTCGCCTGTGTCCCGATATTATCTCATACCTGCCGTTATCTTTCGGACGCACGATTATCGGTATCAGCACGCCGTACTCGCATATGCTATCCGCAAGCTCGAACATAGCGTCATCATCGCGAACAATATACGGGTGTTCGGAAAAGCTGTCCAGTTTATCAATTCTTATCATCTCGGTTTTTTTATTCATTGCTTTCACCCTTCTTAATGATTTGCTCTATCGAATATGTCTCTCTCACTCTTTTCAAACGCCGGTTATAGTCCGGCAGATTATGCTCCCACTGTTTTTGCGATAGTTCATACAACCGCTTTGAGTTCTTCTCCCCGAGCGAAATCATCCGTATGTTTTGTATAATATTGGTCCTGTTTTCAACCAATATCATCAAAACCGCATAGCTTTCGCCGTCTTTTATCTTCTGCAGCCTGAACTCGTTATACAGCCGCATATTAAAAGGCATATCAAATTGCAGACATCTTCCAATCTGCAAACCGACAAAGGTAATATCATCAATGTCGCATACCGAAAATTTAATACTGCCACATTTGATTGCTCTTTTTTCTACCACAGATATGTTACTAAGCCCTACCGTACACACGAGCACATTGTTATTCGCCTCGATCACCGCACCGTCTGCAGACATAGTTTTATCATATTTTTCACCTACGCTGTAGCGTGCATAGCTAATGCCATCATCATTTTTTATCATATATATTCCTCCTCATAATACACAGAAAGAGGACGCCCTGCGGCATCCTCTTTCCATATTTCAAGACAAACTTCACGCAGCCAAACCGTAAAGGTTCGCACTTTGCACATTCAGCATAAGCTGATTACGCATACCCTCGAGCAGCGTAAAGTTTTCGTCCATTCCCGATAAATTTTGTTTCAACAAATCTTCATATTCTCTCTTTTTCCTCTGCAAGCCTTCGATTTTCAGCGTCCAGCGGTCGAGTATCCGCTGCGAGCTGTTACCGTTTCGTATCAGGCGCGAGATATTTCGCTGATATTCCTCAATCTCACGTCCCATATCGGCGTAAAACTCATGAGCCATCTTCTGCCGCTGCGTTTCATCGTCGGCAACATACATTGAATTTGAGCTGATGTACTTTGCGTCTCTGCCGTCCGCATAGACAAATAAATTTTCCTTTGCCAGAAGTGCGAAAAAGTCCTCCAGCAAACCAAGCCTATGCATATAGTCCCTCGGCACAAAATAGTGATGCCCCTTTGCGGATATATTTATTGCGTGCAGCAATACCATATATTTTTCCACCATATTTTCAATGCTGTTATTTGATATGCAGTCGCGGTAAAGCTGAAAGCGTGTGTTTGCCTCATCAAAATACCGCACAATACGTTCATCGCCGCAAAGGTCGTGCCCTGAAAGCTGCATTATGCACTGCTCTTTATCAAGCGTGATATTCGCAAGCTTTTTGTAGCTGTTCGTGCTGTCCAAAAGCGTCTCTTCAACAAGCTCACGCGACAAAATATTATCGTCGCACCTCTTATTATCACGGCAGTAGATTTTCAAGACGTCACTGTTTTCCTCTTGTATCCTGTCATAAATATTGCTCGTTGCACTCTTGAATGCATCAGTTACCGATGCTTTATCCGGCACCTTTATGGGAAAGCCTATCGCATCGCATATTTCCTGCACTCTTGCCCTTTTCACAATAAGCCGCGGAAAGGAATAGTACATATACTTTCCCATAATCTCCGACTGCTCACCGTTTTCTGTGTTGATAATCATAAATTTAGACATATATTTGTTCTCCTTTCATTTTTACGCTGCCGTCTGATACCGTGCCCTTGCCGCCATATAATCGTCAATGCCGTTATAGCGCGGATTCCAGTTATATTCCCTGTATTCCACGCCCATATCGGAAAGCACGGATTTTATCTTCCGCACAGCTGCTCTCACATTTTCATTCGTTCGCTTGTCCATATCCAGCATAATATTTATTCTCTCAATTCCCATTTGCAGGATTGTATCTGTAAGGTATTCCGTGGAGTTTACGCCCGGAATTGCAAGGAACAGCTTTCCGCCGGACAGAACGCTTGAAATATCGCTCTTCATCGTCCCTTCTGTCAGAAATGCAGTTTTTGACGTAACATCGCCGACCACGTGCACCCAGCTTTTCGCACCGGTGCCGCCGCGGTAGCCGTTAGTCGAAAACCACCTAAACTTCTTGCCGTCGCCGCCGCATATATCAAGCCGCACCTGCAGACCCTGGATATATCCGTCCTTATCGCATACCGGGATAAATATTCCGCCTTTTTGGTTCATATACATACGCCATTCGCCGCTGTCCGCACGGTAAAAGCCGGGTATTCCGTCAAGGCTGTGCTTTTTTGAAAGCTCGGCAATCACTTTTTTCCGATAACTCATATCAACCGGCATACTTTTATACATAAATCTGTGAATATCGTTAAAGACCAGTCCCCTGCCCACAAGATTGTCATAGTGCCGCGGTTCAAGTCTTAACATATTCAAAAAATCATAGTACACATTATGCCTGTCATAAAGACTTCGGATCGGGTTTTCGGCTGTTTTGATAACCGACCTTGGCGGCGGACTGTCCGAACACTTTTCCCTTAATTCCTCATACGCTTCACGATTGCTTATGTTATTGACCTTTGCATAGAGTGAAACGCTGTTGCCGCTTTCATTACACAAAAAGCAATGGAACCGTTCTTTATCGCGGTTTATTCCGAGGTGATATTTCTTATCGCCGCAGAACGGACACCGTGCCTTGTATTCCGCCGCTTTGGTTTTTCTCTGATACAGCGATATACCGCACAGTCCGGCAACTTCGATGATATCAAAATTCTGATACTCATACATTTATGCCGCCTCCTTCCTTTCCTGTCCGGAGTTTGACTGAACGGTAAGCTGTGTACGCTTTGCAAAAGCGAGCATAACCTGGTTCGGCATAGCGTCGATACTGCCGGTAATGCTTTCGGCATTGTCTATATAGGTCGGATAGCAAAGTCCGGTAAGGTTTTGCAAAAGACGAGATACCTCAAGTCCCGCCCTGACCTTTTCCGAATTGGATATCCAGCGATAGTCCTTGCCGTCATATGTAAACCGAAAGGTGTCCTTGATTTCACCCGTCGATTTTACCACATCGAAAAGGCGTATTGCCGCGTGCTTCATCTTGAGCTTTGACAGCACCATTTCCGCACGCTTTGCCGCGAACTCACCGAGTGCCGCAACCACCTTTTCAAGCGTTTGTATCTTCTCGGCAATCTCATCGCGCTGCTTTTCCAGACCGTCAATTTTCTGCACTTCCTTTTCGGTACTGCACATAGCCTCAACCTTTGCGGAATATATCTCCACCTGCTTTTTAAGCTCCGACAGCTCCGCATACTCGCTTTCCGATAGATTGCCGCGGTCTGCTGCTTTACCTTTCGCACCTATGCCGTCAATTTCTGCCTGCAGCTTCTTTATATCGTCCGCCTTGTACTTTTCAAAAACCTCACGGCTTTTATTATCAAGCTCCAAAAGCTTTTGAACCGCCTCGCGTGCGTTATGTCCTGCCGCCATCACTGCATCGACGTCCTTTTTAAATGCCGCGGCGATACCCGAAATATTATCCTTTGTAATAGAGGTATGACAGGTCGGACAGGTTTTGCCAACCTGTATATTTACCGCCTGTTTTTGATATTCCTTGTATTTCCGCCCCAGCAAGTCAAGCTCCGCCTTCGCCTTTGTTATTTCATCGGCGTATTTTGACTGATAGGCTCTCGTCTTTGCCTCGGCAAGCTTTTGATAAAGCTCATCTTTTTGCGACGTATCGGTATTTTCCTCCTCAGAACCTTTCGGCTGCTTTTCTTCAAGCTCATTTTTACGGTTTACCAGCTTTTCAAATTCCTTGATTACGGTATCGATATCTTTCTCAGCCTCGGAAAATTCCTTTTTAAGAGCGTCAATCTGACCTTCGATATGCAAGGCACTCTCGCCAAGCTCGCGGATTTCCTTTCGCTTATCCTTAATGCACACCTCCGGCTCGGCAAAATCCTCCGACTCAAGCAATACCTTTGCGGTATCGCTGAGCCTGTCAAGTATCTGCTTTTTCGGAATGGGCGGCATAAGCTTTTGCAGAAAGTCCTTCCCATCGCCTGCCAGCTTTTCTATAAAATACAGCGGATTTAAAATTGAGAGGAAAATATTCTTTTCCGCAAACACCTCCGCCATATCCGCCTGACGCATCGTGCGTCCGTCAAGGACAACCGCCGTGGTTTCGCCGTTTTTTGTACGGCTCAGATTATGTACCTCGCCGTTTTCATCGGCAAAACACACCTCTACGGACATTTTGCCCGAGTCCGGGTTTTTCAGTCTGTCACAGGAGCCCTCGCCCCAGAACGGTGTTCCGCAGAACGCATAACTGACAGCGTCGGCAAGGGTGGTTTTACCCTCACCGTTTGCGCCGGCTATATACGTCAGCTTGTTCATACTGACCTCATACAGTTCTTTAAATCGCTTAAATCCCTCCATTTTTACTTTTAACACTGTAATTTTTTTAATTCTGTCCATAAACATTACTCCTTTTAATCTTGCGAGGTGCAGTGTAACATCAAGCCGCAATATCGTAGCTTGTTAAAATATTGCACTCGCCTATCGAGGTTTTGCGCCGCTGCATCCGAACATTGGTAATCCGCGTTCCGTTTTGCAATCGGTTGTCCACGCCCTGCATATATGCCTTATACCTCGTTCCGTTCAGGCTGAATATGAGCGCACTTTTATCCGCCTGCGTTTCCACTGCATTTATTTCAAATATGGGAGCCTCTTTGGTTTCCGGCGGCTTTTTAGATGCCGGCGGTTTTTGCTTTACCTCGCCTGCATCCTTGCCGAAAATTTCAGCGACCGTGTCGGCATATATCCTGTCAAGCTCTGCCTGTGCGTCATCGGTGATATAGAAGTTTTTACCCCATTTTTTTACCGACACCTTCTCGGCATTGAACTGATACAAATATCTGCCTATGTTCCACTTGACCGCAGCCCGTTTAAATGCATCGGAAAGACCGCCCTTTATCGGCTCACGGTCGGTATTCTCCGCACCGTCGGTTTTGCCGATCCATTCGCCCAGCTCTTCATCATAAATATATATGGTGCAAAGCTGTGCATATATCTGCTTGCCGTTTTTGTCGATACCGCGCCATTCGCGGTAATCGTCACGCCAGCGGTTCTGCCCGACAACACTGTCGAGCCTGTCGGCAATGGCACGTGCGTCAAGGTACGGCACTGCCCGTCCTACCGATTTTTGCTCGTCCACATTCTGCAGACGCCATTTGACGTCATCCCTCGGAAAAGGTTTTCCGAATTCCTCTAAGTATTTGTTCTTGTCCATATACTCCTCCTCAAGCCCGGTTTATGAAGTCCGAAAGCGTTTCCCCGTTTTGCACAAGCACATCGGAATAATAGAAATCCGAATCCTTGTCCTTCAGATATTCCAGAAGGTTTCGGTATTCCATATTCAGCTTTGTGTTGTACTTACGGTACAAATCGTTGTTGTCCGGCATAGAGAAAATGTAATACGGCATTTTCTCAAGCTGAGCAAGATGTTTTACCGTCGGCAGTTGATTACTGCCGGTACACATCTTATAGTCCGAGACATTTGAAAACGGATATTCATACAGGATTGTATTCTCCTTCAGCTTGCCGTTTTCCGCCACCGTAACCTTAACCGATGTCACTTTTCCGTATCTGTCCACCCAAAAGCCGTAGATTAACCGCGGCAGCGGAAAATCGCGATACAGAGTCTTTTCATACGTAAGGTTCATTCTCCTTTCCTTTAATTCCAGTACAACAAAACGGTTGAATGTCTTTGGATTCTCGCGGTATGCAATGCACCCTGCGGGCAAAATTCCTGTATTGCATTCGGTTACCTCAGATGATTTGCTGACAATATCGCAAAATCTGTTGATATCGATAATCTTATGCTTTTTAACCTTTCCCACAGTATAGTCCGCCTCAATATTCAGCTCATTGTTTATCCAAAAGCTCATTCCTATTAAATCCTTCATCGCTCCGCCTCCGCATTTCCGTATTTTTCTCTGAGCAGTTTTAGCTCTGTTGTGTACTTTGCGAAAATTGTAATAAGAGCCACAGACAAGTCTGTCACATAGCAGCAGCAATTGTTATAATCCATATTTATACGTATTGCACTTGCATATTTATGATTGATTTTTGTCATCAGGCTGCACCACATTGAACCGCACGCATAACATTCGGTATTAAGCAGCCACACCTTGACAAAATCAGTCATCTCACGTCTTTTTATCTGATATTCCCGGCAGGATATCAACCTCTTACTGTAAAGCCTGTAAAGCTCGCGGTAATACTCGGTCATATCCGTGCTTGAAAAAAAGTATTTGATATACAGCTCTTCTCCGTCTTCATCAAAACTTCCGTCATCGTTTCGTTCATACACAGGCTCGACATTCACAAATTCCGCTGAATCACGCAAAATTTCATTCTCAATCTCATAATAGCTGTCGCCATCTAAGCTGACACCCCGGAAATGATACAAGATATTTTTTGCACCCGCATCATAACCGTATTTTACTTTTTCCAGAACATCAAAGAATGTGGATATATCCGGATTATTAAAAATTTCATTCATATGCATGTCTCCTAATATGTCCGTTCTCCGGAAAATATGCCTATGGAATTTTTAATCAAACTGTTTAGTCTGCCGAGCATATTTAGTTTAGACCCGATTTCATTATCGTAATATTGAATATACTCTTGGAGGTCATCGGCAGTGAATTTTGAAAGATCCAGAACGCTGATGTCAAATCTTTCACCGTTTATTGTCCTCAATATAATGTTTTCGTGCAGATACAAAAATCCCTCGCTGTATTCCTTTTCCGTTTTGCTTTTACTTCTCAGCTTTGTAATGCTGTCATAAAAGCTTTCCTTATTAATTTGCATTTCCATATAAATTTCTCCTCATGATAGTCTTTTTACACCGTCCGGTGTGAGAATATTAAACAGCATTTTATTGACCTTGGTTTCGGTCAGCGTTTCATTCTCATTATCGAACCACTTTTTTGTTTCCTTTACCACTCTGCCCTTTATAACGTGCGGAAAGTCGCAGTCCATATACCCGTTTATCAAGCCGCTGCCGCCGATTAATCCGACCTGCCCTATCGAAAGCGGCAGGAGAGGTCTTTTTTCCATTGCGTCTATACGGCTTTTCTCAAACAGCATATCAATCGACTTTGACTTTGCCAGCTGACGTTTCAGCTCGCCCACGTTAAATTCCGCACCCTTAAAGATTTCTACCTTCTTTTCCTTATCCGGAATACGGTAGCTTTCGGGCTTAAGCTCTGAAATATACGGTATTCTCTCCGGCATCATCGCGTACTGCGATAAAACCTCTGCACGTTCTTCCGCCGTTTCTTTGGGTTTTCGCGTACCGACAACCGCAATCTGCTTGTACTTCGCAAATTCCTTATCCATAAACCGGAATACGGAGATATTTTCAAAGTTGTCACAGATTACACGGCAAATATCCGCGGTCAGGCGGTAGTACGGAATTACATATATCAAAACTCCGCCCTGCATAAGATGATAAAGGCTCTCAACCAAGAACCGCTTTTCGTGTCTTGCCTTCGTTCCGCTTTCGTTTATTACCGACAAATACGGCGGGTTTAAAAACAGTACGTGGAACGCGTCACGGCTTATCCGCGAATAGAAATAGCTGCCGAACCCGACACGGTCTAAATGCTTTTCCGCCGTTTGTGCACGGTCACGGTCAAGCTCAACACCGTAGGCTGCCGCATTTTCGCCTTCCGCAAGCTCGGCAAGTGCCAGCCCGCAGCCGCAGCAGGGGTCGAGCATATTGACCCGTTCTTTCGGGAAGTCAAGCCCGGCTTTCAGCATTTTCATATGCTCCGGATCGGTCGGATAATAGCCCATACGCAGGTTATTCATCAAATGTCCGATTTGCGTCGCATCGGCTGTGTGCATATCCGGTATCAGTGAGCACATATGCAAAATTGCTGCGGTAAGCTTTGCATAGTCCGGTGTCATAAGGTTAAAACCTTTGACTGCCGCATACAGCTTTGCCGCAAAATCCGCACCCTCCGACATATCACATTCCAGAAATAACAGACGCAGTGCCCCGGCATTTTCCGCAAGTGCATTTTTTATGCTTTCAAGCTCTTTGTACGTCTCCTGTGCCTTTGCAAGATTATTCTTGCCGCGATACACCTCAATCGCATTACGCTTTATCGGCATAACCTCTGCCGCAAGACCGAGTTTTTCCGACAGTGCGGAAAGTCTGTCAAGCACATAATAGCTCTCCGCCATTTATGCCGCCTCCCTCAAATCGGCAGCTGCGTTCTTATCAACCCGGCGCATATACCGTCCGCTGTGAAGGTGCCTATTCCCGCCGCTGTCGACCGTCTCAACGCTCTCTGTGACTGTTGTTACCGTCTTGTCCATTGTCATAACCACTTCTTTGTTTTGTTTAAAAATCATATTTTCTCTCATTTTGTATTCTCCTCTATGCAATCTTTTTCATCAAATTCTTTCGCGTAGAAAACGCTATGCGTGTGCTTTGCAAGCTGCCGTCAATCAGAAGATAATACAGCATTGACACAATCGCCGTTGACGCCATTACGTTCGCCGCAATCGACTGCGGTGCGGATATGCTTCTCTCGGCACATGACAGCTCGGACGGGAATTTTTCGGCATCGGTCAGAATATCCGGATAAATCCGCGCGGCAGGCTTTGACAGCACTCTGCCGTAACGCTTTATTCCGCACACAACCTGTCCCGTAAATTCACCGTTGCCCGAATCAATGTAAATAATGTTATCCAGCATATTGAACACATTATTGCACATCACACGGCTGCGGTTATTGTCCACAGCACCTATCAGTATTCCGAGCGGCTGCAAATCACCGCTGCCGCATTCTACGCCGAGCAGCTCGCAAAGCCGACTCTCATCTTCGATATACTCCGGCACGTACTCGGTCTCAACACCGAATACACCCGAATACCTCTCTGCCATAGCCGCGGCTTTATTCTTACCGACATCACACGCTGAAAAATTCTGACGTATCAGGTTTTTATCCTCTACGAGATCGCCGTCCGCAATAATGATACGGATATCACGTTCGGACGCGTGTGCAATCCTGTAAAGGTGCGGTATGACATAGCCGCCCGTACCGCCGGCACCTATAACAACTATATTTACCGGTCTGTCGCTTTCAAGCCTCATATTTGTCCCTCCGTCCGCCGGTCGATACGTTTTCCGACCACTCCTGCGGAAATGTACCGTTTGGCATTTCAAACGCATCGGCAGGATTAATCTCTACAAATTTACCGCCGACTGAGATCCTCATTTTAATTCTCGGAAAGAGCATGTCAAGATTTCCGACTACCGCATAAATCCGCGTAGCTTTTTCGTCCTCATCGTCTATCTCCGAAAAGAACGCGTTCATTTTATTATGCGAGTGAATTTCCATAACCGGTATATAGTTATCGTCCTCAATCTCCGGCATAGTCGCATATACACTATGCGTTGTTACTCTCTGCTGCGGGACAAACACTTCATACTTTTCATCTTTTTTCGACCAGTAGATTATTGCCATTGCCTCATCTGCGTGCTTATCCGTTATGTAGCTTCTGAAAAATGCGATAAGCTCTTCCAGAATTTTTGCAGGAATTTTCGGCAAAGCCGGGATAAACCCGGCTCTGACCTTTTTATACACATTGGCTCTGTTTGCTTTTGCGACAAAAACGCCTGCGTCCGTGTTCCGCACCTCATACACATTCCCGTCATCGGACGGAACATAGCATATCGCTTTTTTTGTTTCAACAGCATCCTCGATACTGTCACACGCAGCTTTGTAATTTTCCGCAAGTCCCTTTTTCTTTGCCGCAACGGTCGGTGTAACCTTGCAGACTATATCTTCTTCTTTCTTTTTCTTCGCCAGTGCGTCGGTAAAGTTTTTAGAGTTTTCAATGTCCCTTTTTACGCTTGCAATTGTGGTCTTTTTCGGTTCCTTAATCGTTTTTGATACACTTCCGTATTCCACCTTCCAATTGACAGCCGTTCCATCGTCCAATTCGGGAAAATCATCGGCTTTTTCGTATCTGAGCTTATCAAAGGTAATCGACGGGTCGGCTATTTCCTCATTAGCCTTTCCGAAAACGAATACCGGCAGCTTATCCTTCAAGCCGCTTTTAATTTCGTCCGCCTTCTTTTCCTTTGCGGCGGCAACTGCTGCCTCAAAAGGATTTTCCGGCTCCGGTTCTGATACTTTTTCGGCATCAGATTTTTCCTCAGGTACCTCGGTTTGTAGGTCATTTTTATCCTCCTTGACTTCTTCCTGTTTTTCTTCTGCTGCCGGCGGTTCCGGTATAGGCTCTGCCGGTGCATCTTCCGCTTTTGGTTCCGCGTCCGGCTGCACATCGGGCTGCTTTTCCTCCGTCACATCATCACCGAACATTCCACCGAACGGATTATCGGTATCACCAAAGCCGCCGCCTAAGTCCAGACCGCCGTTTTCATCAAAAAAATTCAAATTGTTGTTCTCTGTCATAATTTTTTCTCCTTTTTCTCTTTTTGTTCTTACTGAAAACTTCCGAATAAACTCTGAATCTATCACCCCCTATGCCGCCATCTTGTAAATAGACGCAGGCTGCGGTGATATATGTGAAAGCCGATAATTTCTTCGGCTGAGTTTTCGGCAGATTTCCTCGCTCATATCCGCCGTATCCGGGATTACATCCGCTAAAGTCAGCGTATCCGTCAGCGGATAATCAAGGCTCAGAATCGTCCCCTCTCTCTTTTTCCCGGCAAAATACCCGGAAAGTGCCGACCGCATATGATTTTTCGCAACGGTTTTAAAGCTGTACGCTTTTAAATCCTCACGCTCATCATATTGCTTGACCGCCCTCAAAAACCTAAACACTACCACATCATAGAACTCTTCCTGCGGCAAATGCCGGTATCTGAGAAAATCCTCCAAGATATAGTGGTTCTGTTCGGCAAATTCCCTTTGCCTGTCTGTCAGTTTGAAACTCATTCATTTCTCCTCCTTTAAAATTTTTTATACAAAAAAGCACACAAACAAAAAATATATTTCTTGCTCGTGTGCTTTAGTGCCGCTGTTTGGTTTTTATCTCGTAAAAATGAAAAAAGACGGTTTTCGGGCAGACGTATCCCTAAAGATACATCTTTTCCTAAAAACCGTCTTAACTGCTTACATTCTTAACTGCTTA
>CAKSRS010000017.1 GCA_934487205.1 uncultured Clostridia bacterium | reverse complement strand
TCTTTCCCTCTTTCTGATTTATTATATCAGATTTTTGGGTGTTTGTCGACTCTATTTATATTATACCACTCCATTTTACCGACTGACCGCGATTTACAGGAGGTGCTTTTCCATGCACAAGAAAAACTACAAAGGTCGATGTATCAAAAAGAAAGTATCAAAATGCGATGCAGTCGCGCGCACATATTCCGCGATTGCGTTCGCATATCTTGACGTGTTGGAGCGGAACGATGCAGTCAAATCTTTTGAGTGCAATGTCCCCATTTCCGACGAGTATGTATCGGATTTCGTCATAACCAAAACCAATGGTGAAATTGTTGTCCGTGAATGTATTGAGCGCAACAAAATTTCCAAGCCCATGAATGTGAAACTACTTGAAATGTCACGAAACTATTGGACAAACTGCGGTATTACGGATTGGGGGTTGGTTATCAATGAATAATGGACCGGAACGGAATGGATTAGTCAAAAACAAAAATACAATCCTCAGAATACTTGAAATTAAGTCTGACATGCTGCTTCTAATTGACTGTGTCAGAAAAAACTTCCCCGGGTGGGTTGAAAAAAATATTCTCGCGGAATTTGAAAAATGTCCGGAAGATGAGCTATACAAAATTACGGATTATCAAATCCCGTCCGAACTTTCACCCGCGCAAGAACAATCGGCACGACAAAAGTACACCGTAATATCAGCTGTGTTGCCCTTTGTCGGGGACAGTAACCTTCGCAGCAAGGCAATAAAAATAGCTGCCGAAAACAACAGAATATCACCCCAAACTGTGAAAAAATATCTGTGCAAATACCTTGCATATCAAAACATAAATTGTTTGGCAAAAGGGACGGAAGTCCATAAAAAATCGCTATCAAAGGACGAAAAAAATATCCGCTGGTCACTAAATAAATTTTTCTATTCGGAGTCGAAACTGACCCTCAGGCACTGCTACGAAATCATGCTCAAGGAAAAGTATTGCGATAAAAATGGGGTTTTGCAAGACAGCTATCCAAGCTTTTATCAGTACAGATACTTCTACCGAAAACACAAAAAACTTGAAACCTACTACATATCCCGGCATGGATTAAAGGACTATCAGAAAAATCACAGACCCTTGACGGGCAATGGAATACAGGATTTTGCGCCGGCCGTCGGAGTCGGAATGGCAGACAGCACCATTTGCGATATATATCTGATTGACGATGCCCAAAATCTTGTCGGCAGACCCATTCTGACCGCATGCGTTGATGCATATTCGGGACTTTGCATGGGGTATTCGCTGTCGTGGGAGGGCGGAGTGTATTCGATAAATAATCTTCTGCAAAACATCATTGCGGATAAGACAGAACACTGCAGAAAATTCGGAATTGAACTTGAAAAGGACAGTTGGAACACGGATAAACTTCCCGGTAAAATAGTAACCGATATGGGTACGGAATACAAATCAGCTAATTTTGAACAGATTACAGAGCTTGGAGTCACCCTTGTTAATCTTCCCGCATATCGCCCTGAACTTAAAGGTGCTGTAGAGAAATTCTTTGATGTGATACAGAATCTTTTTAAACCTCAGCTTAAGGGTAAAGGTGTTGTTGAACCGGACTTTCAGCAAAGGGGTGCTCATGATTACAGAAAAGATGCATGCCTTACCATGACAGACTTTGAAAAAATTATTATCCATTGTATAATTTACTATAACACAAAAAGAATACTCGATAAATTTCCGTATACAGAAGATATGCTGAAGAATAACGTTATGCCCTATTCCAATGCAATATTCGAATACGGAAAGACTCAGCCGGGAGCAAATCTGATAAAAACAACACCAAAGGAACTGGCTCTTACACTGCTGCCAAGAACAGAAGGCGTGTTTTCAAGGTTTGGTCTTAGGGTAAATAAACTGAGATACAATAACGATGATTTTACAGAAGATTTTTTAAAGGGTGGAACATGCACAGCTGCATATAACCCGGATGATGTTTCATCAGTATGGTATTTGCATAACGGAATATATACAAAATTTGAGCTAATAGAATCCCAGTTTAACGGATGTGATGTTGAATCGGTGCATAATCAGTTATCTAATCAAAGAGTACTGGTTAAGTCTGCGGAGGAAGAAAACCTACAGGCAAAACTTGACCTTATGGAGCATATTAGGGTTATTTCAGATAGGTCAAATATACATAATACAAATATTAAAAGCATAAGGAAGGCACGTCAAAAAGAACGGCTCAGAACCCATACAAGCTTTATGGAAGTGGGTGAAGTATGAATAATTTACCTGAATTTTTGACCGGTGAAAGGTTGATAGATAAGCTTGCTCAAAAACCTAAGTATAACGAAAGCATCATAAATAAATCTGTTGCAGAACGACTGTCACAATTATCTGACCTATACAGTATATATATTCCGTCTAAAATGTCGGTTGAAATATACAGCAAACTCTACCTGTCGCTGCTTCATTCCATACAGAAAAAGAACACGAGAGAGTCATTGATTCAGCAGCATGAAAATCATAAAGCTATACTTCAAAAGAAGCATAGAGGTATAATAGGAGGTTCGGACAGTTTTACAATTATCGGTGTGTCCGGCATTGGTAAAAGCTCAGCAATAGAACAGGCAATAAAGCTTATCTCAGAAAATGCCATACTTAATATGCCGGAATCAAAAGTAATTCCGTTTGTCACGGTACAATGCCCGTTTGACTGCTCTGTAAAAGGATTGCTATTAGATATTCTGATGTCGGTTGATACAGTACTTGGTACAAAATATTACGATAATGCAGTAAAAGCAAGAGCCACTATAGATATGCTGATTGGAAGTGTCAGTCAGGTTGCAATAAATCATATTGGGGTACTGATAGTTGATGAGATTCAGAATATTGTTAACTCAAGGCTGGGTGATAAGATTGTAGGGATGCTGACTCAGCTGATTAATTCCAGTGGAATATCAATATGCATGGTTGGAACTCCTGAGGTGAGTAATTTCTTCGAAAGCACATTTTATCTTGCAAGAAGAACAATAGGACTTAAATATTCAGCCATGGACTATGGTGAGGACTTCTGTAATTTTTGCAGAGAAATTTTCTCATATCAGTATACAAAAAAGTATTCGGCTATTACCCCAGGACTTATGCAGTGGTTTTATGAACACAGCAATGGAATCACATCCGTTGTAGTGTCTCTCATTCATGATGCTCAGGAGATTGCTATTATGGACGGTACGGAAGAGCTTAATATGCAAAGTCTTTCAAAGGCATATGAAAACCGACATCAAATGCTGCATGGATTTGCAAAATCAAGAACACCTGTGACTATATCAAAAATAACTCCTAAAGTCAAAACCAAAACGGATGTAAGTGAAAACGTCATATCCGAGTGTTTGTCGATTTCAAAAAACCACGGAGTTGATATAGTTTCCCTTTTGCAAGATAAAATATCAGTAGAGGAGGTAAGGGTGTGATAGCATGTTACCCCAAATTCTATGATGATGAGCTTGTATATAGCTTTCTTGCAAGATATTTTGAACGAACAGGATATATAAATTATGTTTCCGCGGCAAAGGATTTGTTTGATAAAAACACAGTAAGACCGGATATAGAGTTTGTAAATAAATATACAGAAGATGCAATAAAAATGCTCACAAAACACATCACCTTTGATGAGGTAATTTTAAATCATACAATGTTCCCGTATTACTGTAGATTTATTGATTCAGAGAGAAAGAAAAAAGCTTTCAATTCTCTTGTGAATATGAATGTAGATTTTCATAAATACATACCTGTTCCTAAACATAAGGGTATTAATAGATACTTAAGGTACTGTCCTTTGTGTGCTGAAGAAGACAGAATGAACTATGGCGAAACATACTGGCATAGGAGTCATCAGATGATGGGAGTTGACATTTGCCCTGTTCACTTTTGCAATCTGGTCAACAGCAATGTTTTGATAAGTGGTAAGGCATCACCTTGCCTTGTTACTGCTGAAGAATCCATCGATAATAACCTACAGACGGCAGAGATGTCGATTAATAATACGGAAATAGATCTTGCAAAGTATGCTTATGATGTGTTTAGAGCTCCTATCAATATTGATTATGAAAGCAAAATTGGTGACTACCTGAATTCTAAACTTCCGAAGAGATATTTTGACCGGAAAATGAGAAATCTGAAGCTAATAACAAAAGACCTCAACCAATACTACATAGGTATGCCGTATTTGGAAGACTGGAAAATACAAAAGATATTCACCGGGTACAACACAAAATTCAATGAAGTTTGTATGCTGGCAATGTTCTTGGGAATTGATCCGGACGACCTATCAAATCCAAAGCCAACAGAAGTATGCAAGAAACGACGAAATGTTAAGAAATATAAATCCTCTCCCGGTGTAAAAGCAAAGGATTGGGATCAAATTGATAGTAAAACATTCCCCAAGGTACGGGAATTGATTGCTGAAACATTATCTTCGGACAAACCCATACGAATAACCGTGGGATATGTTGAACGAAACCTCGGTCTTCCGCCCAAAACCATGCAAAAACTTGCGATGTGCAAAGCAGAAGTATCAAAACATACCGAAACACAAGATGAATTTTGGCTAAGGAAAATATCGTGGGCAAGAAAGGTACTTGAAGAAACAAATCAGCCGATTAATTGGAAACATATCCGGGAAATCACAAATATGCGTAAATCCGAATTTGATAGGCTGTGTAAAATGTGAACTTTTTTGTTAACAACACAAAAAGATCCAAAAGGTCTTGACATTTTTGGAAAAGAGTGTTATAATTAAAATAATCCCTTAAGAATAATGGATACACCATTACATAAGTATTATATCATAGATTTTGCGGGCTGTCAACAATTTTTTTAAAGAAAATAAAAAAAGGAGGAGTAGATGAATAAATACAAAGATAAAATTGAGAAATTTGGTAAAGAAAAGGACCGGGATCCGGTTTATTTTAACAACTACAGGCAAATGTGCAAGGTTTTGGATTTACCGACTAAAACGGGAAAGTCAAAACAATTGCAAATGGCAGACTTAAGCAGGTACTTTAATTTATATAAGGACGGGCAAACACAAAAAGTGTGGATTGGCGATATTTTTGATGAGCCTACACCAAAGATTGAGAATAGGAATGGTTCACCATATGCCGAACCATTTCAGTTGACGCTGATCGGTATTCTTGAACATTCTGACCAATATGAATGCTTTCGAAGTTGTATTTTGAAAAAGATAAAATTAAAAAGAAATTATTATCATCAGATGACTATCAGAAAAAGAAGAGAATATATTATAATAAATATGTAAAATACTATGGAACTGTTTAATATAAATATTTTCTCAATCCTAAATATAATAGTTACTCTCAGACTAATCCCCACATTATGAATGGGGGATTCTATTATATCTGATTTATATTCTGAGAAAAGTTGTCACTCCGGATTTATATAATAAATGTATTCTAACTATGCTATTTCGGAGTGACAACTTTTAAAAAAATAGGAAACCACGGATGTGGTTTAATCTGAGAGTCACTATTATTATTTGGATTAATTAAAGATGCATAATTTATAAAATAGTATAGAAAAAAACTGATATATAATATAATTATAATAAATCTGATTAATAGATGGTTAGCAGTTAATTGATATTTTTGTTTCAGGGAATGTTATACATTGGTGTAAACGAAGAAACAGATATTATGTAACACGGCGGAAGGGAAGAAAATATATTGTTGTAACAGAATATTTGTTTTCAGAACAATCAATCTGCGTGATCCGCCTAAAAAAATACAATACAAATACGCTAACAATATGTACAGTGTATATTTACCGTATGGAGAAGGCGATGTTGTGATTAGTAATTCCGCGGAAGTTTATCTGCCGAATGATGAAAACGTGCTGTTAGTGTCGGTATGCGGGTATGAATATGCTGAAACATATGCTGACAGCATATACTATAAAAATTCTGACGGTTTGCGTGACGGCGGCATGTTGTCAAGAAACGGTGATATGAAAATGACCGTTCATATGTTCCGGTCAGGTTTATCAGTGAAAATTATGGCGGCGATGTTGAATGGATACCGGAAACCCAAACAGTTAATATTACTTTTGAGGGAATATCAATATCACTGGTAATAGGGAAACCGGAAATTTCGATTAATGGCGAAGTAACAAGACTTGATGTTGCTCCTATACTCGGAAACGGCAGAACGTTCCTTCCGCTGCGGGCGTGTACCGAGGCGATAGGCAAGGAAGTGTTTTATTCTGACGGTCTGATATTAATAAGCGACGTAAAGGATATACTTGACCCCAATTGGGACAAAGATATTGTGAATCTTTTGATAGAACATTTTATGCACTAAACATCTATGTTCAAGGGCAAAAAAATGACTTTAAAGAGTAAAATCTTCAGAGTCATTTTTTTAATTATTTTTTCTTAATTGCGATGGGGATTTACCGGTTTCTTTCTTTATAAATGTGCTGAAGTAATTAACTGTGTTAAATCCGCATTTGTCCGAAATTTCTTGAATGGTATAATATCCGGATTTTATTAATTCTTTTGCATAGTTTAATTTCAGATTTTTGATGTAGCTGATTGGTGTCACGTCAAAAAATTCAGTAAAATATTTACGAAAACATGTATCACTCATATTACACATTTGTGCGAGAAATTCAACAGTCATATCATTATTTGTAAAATTATCATGTATATAATCAACGGCTTCAAGGATTTTATCGTGGCAGCCGGTAATTTTTGATTCGGCAATTTCTCTTTCGATTTTTGTAAAAATTTTATATAAAACAGATTTACATTCATGCTCATATGCGGTCTGTTTTTTAGCCCAGGAATCAAGCAGTTCTTTGAATTTCCGCTCAAAATATCCGGGATTTTCGGGGCGAAAGTACTTGATTGTTTTGGGGAATTTATCATCTGAAAGGAAATGAATTACGATTAAATTTTCTTCCGAAGACAGCTGTGTATATTCGTAAAATGCGGGAACAAAAGCTATTTCGCCTGTTTTTACGCGGGTACGGTCGTTGTTATGTATAAATTCCGTATTTCCTTTGATTCGGTATGATAAAGCGTGGTGCGGGCGTATACCGGAGCGGTCGTTTCTTGACTCCCAGCCCAGTTCCAATACCGTTGTTATTTTAAATGACATGTTATCCGTACAAAAAAACATAAAATTCACCCTACATCAGCATAACAAAAAAAGAAGTTTTTGTCAATAATATAGTTCGGAAATTTGTAAATTTTATTATGAAAACTGAATTGTATTGAAAAAAGAACAATGATATAGTTATTATACAAATTCTATTTTTGGAGGTAAAAATAATGTCAATTAAACACACGGCGGTCAGCTACTATGGTTTGAACTATGTCGAACATGCCGAAAAGGATTTTCGGGAAATGGCGGAACATGGGTGCGATACCGTAATTCTTGCGATTACAGAGTTTGACATGGACTTTTGGTTCCCGAATATCAATAACATTGTAAAGGCGGCGCATAAAATCGGGCTTCGCGTAATTGCCGATACATGGGGAATCGGTAAATACTTCGGCGGTGAGCAGGTAAGTCTTTTTTTGCAGAATAACATTCATCACAGACAGGTCAGCGCATATACCGGCGAGATTTTGAATGCGGCTTGCTTTAATACAAATTCATTCAGAGATTATTTCAAGAACATTTGCTTAAAGCTTGCCAAGGAAACGGAAATAGACGGCTTTTTCTGGGACGAGCCGCATTATGCATATCCCAAGTCATATGCGTCCATTACGGGCGGCGCCGGAGATGACTGGGCTTGCCGATGCCCCGAATGTATGAAAAAATTTGAAGATTACTACGGTTATGAAATGCCTAAATTTATGAATGACGATGTAAAACAATTTCGTTGGCGGGAGGCACTTTTCACGCTTTCCGATACGTCAAAGGCGCTGAAGGAATATAATCCGAACCTTGAAATAACCTGCTGCGTACATGCTACGATAAATACATATTATGTGACAGAGCTGCGAGGTTATGATAATTGGGAAATGGTGGCGGCATGCCCGTATTTTGATGTATTTTCAACTACGATTATAAACTGGAGTCTGCCGGAAAGCTTTTTCAGGGACATTACCGAAAGAACGGTAGCGATGGCAAGAAAATACGGTAAGGAATCGGAAAGATGGCTTATGGGGTACAACAAGTGTCCGGCTGACTTTGCGCAGATCGATAAGGTTGTTGATATGTACGATAATCTTGGTGTGGACCGCCTTGCAACGTGGACATACCGCGGCGGATACGGTACGTCTGTCGCGGCGGAGAATCCTATCGAACTTTGGGATAATATTGGAAGAAATTACAAAAGAGTTTTGAAAAAATGATTACAGAAGATTACTTAAATAATATAATTGAAATTCTAAATAAAATTAAGGAAACCCAAAAGGGAAAAATGTTTCTTGCATCGGAAATGATTGGCGAGACAATAAAAAACGACGGCATAATATATTTATTTGGTTGCGGACATTCTCATCTTGCAGCGCTTGACTGCTTTTACCGTGCGGGCGGTCTTGCAAATGTCAGCGCTATGCTCGACTGCGACCTTATGCTTCATAACGGAGCCGCTAAAAGCAGTAAGATGGAAAAAATGCACGGGATTGCAGAAAGCATATTTGAAAGATATTGTATTACGGAAAAGGATATGCTTATTGTAATATCAACGTCGGGGAAAAATGCTGTTCCGGTCGAGATGGCAAAAACAGCAAAAAGAAACGGTATAAAAAATATTGCAGTAGTGTCCTCCGCATATTTTAATCACAAAAAAGCCGATCCGATGTTGTATGAATGTTCGGATATTTATATCGACAACTGTGTTCCTTACGGCGATGCGGTGACAGAAATATCCGGTGCAAAAACAAAAATGGGCAGTGTGTCCACCGCGGCAAGCACGTTTGTGCTTCAATCGATACTCATGGAAGGCGCCGACATGGCGGGAAAATGCGGTTTTAAAATCCCGGTTTATATGAGCGGTAACATAGACGGCGGAACGGAATTTAATGACGTACTTATAAAAGAATACAGGTCAAGAATTAAACACTTATAAAGAGAGGGGGGGAAAACAATTTGACGAAAAAAGTTGCGGTTATAGGCATATGCGGTATTTCGGTCTTCATGAATGTTGAACGTTTTCCGCGAAAGGGCGAGACACTTATCGCAGACGGCATATATGAGGAAATAGGCGGAAAGGGAATAAATCAGGCAATTGCAGCTGCCAGAATGGGAGCACGGGTATCTTTTCTTGCCGCAACAGGCGACGACCCAAATGGCAGGGAATGTGTAAATATTACCGAAAAAAACAATATTACTGCTTCTTTTAAGGTGAAAAAAGGCAGAAGGACGCCCGTTGCATTTATTCTTACGGATAAAAAAGGAGAGAACTGTGTTACGGAGTACAAAAGTGCGGAACTGTGCAGCGATGATGTGCTGGGATTTGAGGAAGATATTGCATCAAGCGATATTCTGCTGCTTCAGCAAGAAGTTCCGCCGGAAGTAAATGAAACGGCTGTAAGGATTGCAAAGGCGCATGGTGTCCGCGTAATACTGAACCCGGCACCGGCGCGTGAAGAGGACAGCAGATTGGCGGACAGTATATTCGCGGTAACGCCAAACGAGACGGAGGCGAAGTCAATAAGTCCGCAAAAATATGAAAACTGCATTATAACGCTCGGTTCAAAGGGCTGTCTTATTAACGGTGAAACCGAAATACCGTCAATCCATGTAAACGCAGTCGATACCACGGGTGCCGGCGATACGTTTAACGGTGTTCTTGCAGTATGTATAGCGGAAGGAATGGACTTGAAAAAAGCGTGCAGCTACGCTGTGGCGGCATCGGGAATAAGCGTAAGCAAAAGGTACGTGTTAAATTCCATACCGTATAGAGATGATGTAGAAAGGATAATAAAAAATGAATGATTTTGGCTATTTTAACAGCTTGTTGGATAACTTCAAAAAGGTAAACGATACGCAGGGTGAAAATATTAAAAAGGCGGCAGAACTTATGTGTACTGCCATTGAAAATGACAGGTTAATAAATGTTTACGGCGGCGGGGGACACACAACCCTCTGCATGGGCGAGATGTTCTTTCGCGCCGGCGGATTATCATGCATCAATCCGATAATGGAAACCGGTTTATCCGTATTTAATCAAGCTTTGAAATATCTGGAGCTGGAAAGGACGGTTAATTACGGAAGTGCAATTTTAAAGTATTATGATTTAAAAAAAGATGATGTACTTATAATATTCCACAATATCGGAATAAATCCCGCCACAATAGATGCGGCGGAAGAAACAAAGGCATGCGGTGCGAAAATAATAGCGGTTTCCAGCTCGGCTTGGCAGAAGGAAATGCCGGCGGAACATTTTATAAGGCATCCGAACAAGAAAAATCTGTTTGATTATGCCGATGTGTGTATAGATGATTTCAATCCGGTAGGCGACGCGGTTGTGAATGTCCCCGGACTGGATACCCCGATTGCGCCGACATCAAATATCATCGATTTTTACATTGCGCATCTGCTGGAGATAGAAACGGTTAAACAATGTATTGACAGAGGATTTGTCCCGCCGGTATGGTCGAGTGCGAATACACCGGGCGGCGATGAAAAAAATGCGGCATATCTTGAAAAATATAAGCCGAGAATTAAAATGCTTTAAGGAGGACTTTGTTATGAATAAATTACAGGAGAAACTCGACTTTCTGACGGAAAAATATTCCGTTGATGTAAAGGGGGTGTTGAAAAATGACAGAACCGTTGTTATAGACGGTGAGGAGCTGCCGATATTTGCACACAGAAATGAAAGAAGATTTATTGAACTCAAAAATATTGTTAATAACGGCACGCTTTACGGAATAAGCGTAATGCGAACTGCAAGGATTACGAAAAAAGGGGCTGATATATACGATGAGTTATACAGAGAACTGGATATCTGCCAATATATATTGCAGAAAAAGATAAAATCAATAATGGTTATGGAAAACGGAAATGTGCTTAACACCATAGCCGACGCAGAAGGCGGGATTGTGTGTACTATAGAGATTTCGGCAACCCTCGGCAATAATGAGCCGGCAAAGGATAAGCATGAAATAATCTCCCAAAGGGGCATAGCGTGCGATGTTGTTGTGGACGCACAGCTCAAACAGGATTCAATTTATATTTTCGGACGTGAAAATCAAAAATATACAGATGTTGATTTTGAACTTTACGGACTTTCCGCGGAAGAAACAGCAATCGTCAGAGCGGCATTCGGGATTGCACAGAATAAAAATTATAATGAGATAAAAGCCGACGAAACGGAACTTCGCAGACTTATAGAAATTGCAAAAAAGTCTGCAAAAACCGGTGAAAGGGAGGAAATATAAAATGAAACCTTTAAAAATTGCAATGATGAGTATGACGCATGGGCATACACGGAAATATTATCAGACGCTTATGGAAAATCCCAAGCTTGAATGGGTTGCGGTTTCTACTGCGAATGATGAGGTAAAAGAAATCTTTTTAAACAGTGTTAAGGGGATACCGTGCTATGACAGCGAACTTGAAATGTTAAATGCTCACCCGGACATAGAAGCAGTTGTGCTTGCGAGCGAAAACAGCGAGCATCTCCGCCAGATGAGGCTTTGCGCCGAACGCGGAATACATATCCTTTCCATGAAAATTCCGACATTCGATATGAATGAGTATGATGAAATGATAAAGCTTGTTGATGAGAATAGTCTTGTTTGCCAGGTTGAGCTGGAAATGCATTACAATCCTGTTATTGCAAGATTGAAGGAAATAGTAAAAACAGGTGACATAGGAAAAATAAAATCATTTAATGCAACAAATATTACTCTTTCTCCCGTGTGGGCGTTTCCGTGGCAGGGCGTGCCGGAAAAAAGCTACGGAAAGCGCGTTCCGATAAAGGAAAATGACGGAAGATTCCGCGGCGGAGCGCTCTGCGACCACCCGCATATATTTGATATGATAAGACATGTGACAGGCAGCGAATTTGAATTGATTTACGCCGAGGTTGCGCCGAATATCCGCCCGGATATAGAGGAAGAAGATATGCTGTCTGTTATAGGCAGAATGAAGGACGGAACGGTATTCTCGCTTGATCCGTCATGGTCTAAGATGGAGGAAAGACTTAAAGTCCCCGGCCCCGGCTGGGAAGTATTTCCGAAACGTATGGAGGTGAACATTACTCTCAACGGCGAAAACGGGAGTATAATGGCGGATTGTTTCGGCCCGAATGTTTACCATAACGGCTGCCCGAATGACAGGTACACGGTTCAATATACTTATTTTGACGAATGGATCGGATTGATTGACGAATTTGTTGATAATATCAGAAATCATAAGACTCCGCTTATCAATCTTAAATGGCACAGAAAAAGTATTGAGGCAATGAATGCGGTATATGAAAGTATAAAAACGGGAAAAGCCGTAAGATTGTAACGTAAATCGTGATGAAGGAGAGGATAGCACATGATTAAACTTAATTATGAACGGATAAGAGATAAAATCTATTCGTGTTGGGTCGGGAAAAATATAGGCGGTACCATGGGCGGTCCGTACGAGGGTACCAAAGATTTTGTTGATGTACAGGGTTTCATTACGCCCAAAGGTGAACCTTTGCCGAATGATGATTTGGATTTACAGCTTATTTGGCTGCGCGCTTTGGAAGAATACGGCGCGTATAACCTGAACGAAAAGGTATTGGGGGAATATTGGATAAGCTTTATTGCACCATACTGGAATGAGTACGGAACGGCGAAGTGCAATCTTCAATCCGGCTTACTGCCGCCGATTTCCGGTGAGTACAGAAATGAACAGTGGAAACGTTCAAACGGTGCATGGATTCGCTCGGAAATATGGGCATGCCTTACCCCCGGCTTTACGGGAATAACCACAAAATATGCCTGCATGGACGCTTGCATTGACCATGGCATGGACGAGGGGACATATGCCGAGATATTTACGTCCACTATGGAATGTTTGGCTTTTTTTGAAACAGACGGAAGAAAAACAATAGACAGAGCTCTTGAAAGCATACCCGGGGATTGCCGTACGGCAAAAAGCGTGAAACTGGTAATTGCGGAATATGAAAAAGGTACCGAACCACGGGCTGTGAGAGATATGCTCATCAGTCAGAATGAGGATATGGGACGCTTTCAAGCACCGTCAAATGTAGCTTTTGTTATACTCGGATTGCTTTACGGTGAGTTTGACTTTAAAAAATCCATGCTGACGGCAATAAGCTGCGGCGATGATACCGACTGTACGGGTGCGACCGTCGGGGCATTTTTGGGGATATTGTACGGAAGTGCCGGCATACCCGATGACTGGAAGGAATATATCGGCACATCCATCAGAACCGTTGCGCTGTCGGCTGATTGCTATGATCTTCCGCCGACATGCGACGCTCTTACCGACAGAATTATGTATCTTATGCCGGTTGTGTTTAAGGCTAACGGGGTCAATATGCGGTTTACCGACGGCGATGACGAACTGAGAAACGAAAAGTTTGAAGTGGTTAAGGAAGGTATTTCCTACAAGCTGTTTGAGCGCAGTTTGGAGGGCAGCGAAAGATTTTTGTCACGTAAACCGTATTCCGTACTGTTGTTTGATACGGTTTATGCAGATGCAATACTTGAATTTGAGCACGAGCCCGTAATTGCTCCGAACGGAAATATAAAAATTAAAGTAAAGCTCCGCAATAAGCTTATGGATCCGCGGCATATGCACATGCATATATATCTTCCCGACGGGTGGAGTGCGGAGTATTCCAAAGATGTTTTTATGCGCTATTATAATGCCGATTTTGACGTTGTAAAAGAAGAATATGATATATGGGAGGCAACAATTACAGCGGGTGAACGGGTCGAAAGCGTGAACAAAATAGTAATAGAAGCCGACCCGGCATGCCGTGCAATGTGCGGAACCGCAACCGTGAAAATTTTGGGAGTATAAAATTATTAATCGGTAATCGGAATAAAGTCCGGCTGCATTTTTCATAATTCCGCACCGGAATCTGCGCTTTTTATAACTATGCTCAATAAACAATTACGCGGATATAGGAAAAATTTGACAGGAAATATATTTTATGTATTTGTTTAAAAATTCGCGGAGTAGCGTTATAATTGATGTGGGAGTGATAAAATATGATACTTTGCATGATAATACTGTTGGTGTTTATAATGGGAGTTTTTGCGTGGAAACGGCGAAGTCTGTATACGCTTGTTTTTTGCTCGTATTACATTTCGCTGTTTTGCCTGCTGCTGGCACTTATGCTGAAATTGATAAAGACATCAACTTATAGATGGATTTTCGAATTTGAATTTACTATATATAATATGCTTTTCTACAAAATCAGCTTTTTTGACTTGCGCGTAATAGTTAATACGGCGGTTGTTTTTTCGATTTTGGCGGTATGTATACATTTGTCGAGAAAGTATATTTACAAGAATGATATACGCGGGATTATGAGGGTATTTTCAGTATTTGCGGTGATAACAGCGGTGTTTTTGGTAATAAATTCGAATTATTTTGCGGAAACATTGTATATTGCAGAGCGCATTGCTGCGGACGAAACACATCTGATGCTTGTTCGCAATACAGAAAAAGTAGCGAAGGCAGCATGTATGATAATAATTTTTATTTGTTACCTGAGTCCCATTATACAAAACATAAAGGATATACATTCCACACAGCTGATTTACAAACGGTGGCAGATAATAATAGTGAGTGCGGCAGAGATTGTTTTTGAACTGATGCTGCTGTACATGATTGTAATAAGCCGATTTGTGGGTAACTTCAATATATATGACCTTGAAAATTTTTATACCCGTAACTCATATGTACTATATGTAACGGTTATTGTTTTTATTGCAGTAGTTGTGGCGATTATGTATATGCTGCTGAAATTCCATATTTTCGGCGAAGAATTTATACAACGCAAATTTTATTGGAAGAAAAAGTGCATTGCATTATCGGACATACAAGACGTATTCCACAGTTTCAAAAATATAGTTTTTGCTATGCAGATTTTAAAAGAAAAGGCTGTGGATTGTTACCCGGCAGAGGAGTCACTCAATGCGCTTGCCGAAATTGATAATTACATATGCAAGCTGAGAACACAGCTGAATCAGTTTATGGTTATTTGCAACAGGACGCGCATACAGTTTAAAACGGTAGATTTGAATGAATGTGTGCGCGAGGCAATCAATCGTCTGAATACCTCAAAAAATCCGGAAATTAATTATAAAGCCACAGAAGATAATGCTTTTGTATACGGTGACAGTCTTTGTATTGAAGAAATGATTTACAATCTGCTGTCAAACGCAGTAGAGGCTGTTGCCGGTAAAGGCGGGGCGGGCAGAATTGATATTAAAATAGTTTCGGAGCCGCCGTGGGTTGGTATATGCATACGCGATAACGGCGTGGGAATTGAGCGAAAAAACCTCAAGAAGGTTTTTCGACCTTTTTATACAACAAAAAAGACTCTTGATAACTGGGGCATGGGGCTTGCTTACGTTAAAAATGTGAGCGATCTTCATGCCGGGGCTGTCAATGTTGAAAGTGAACCCGGGAACTATACAGAATTTCAAGTTATATTGCCATCGGAGGATTAAGATGATAAAGTGCGTAGTTTGTGATGATATAAAAACGATAAGAGAACATTTTGCGGAAGTTATTAATATGCAGGAGGATATGACGGTGACGGGCATGGCGTCCACGGGAGATGAGGCTGTGGAAATAACGCAGCAAACAAAGCCGGATATTGTCATTATGGATATTCAGATGGACAGCGGTATGGACGGCATTGAGGCAACCAAGCGAATTACCGATACCACACAATCCAAAGTTATCATGCTTACGATTCATCAAAGCGATGAGTTTATGGTAGATGCGTATCTTGCCGGAGCGGTGGATTATTTGTTTAAAGAGGTAGATAACAACATAATATGCGATACGATACGCAATGTTTACAAAAATGACAGTTTTATGGGTCCGCGGCTGGTTCGGAAAATAAAAGAGCAGATATGTAAATCCAAAAGAAAAGAAATGAGCATAATGTTTTTTATTAATAATTTTTCCAAACTTACCGAAATGGAAAGGGTTGTTTTGAAATATTTGTACAACGGGAAAAAACGCAGCCAGATAGCTCAGTCCGAGTTTATTTCGCAGGAGACGGTGAAATCGCACGTACGGCATATTCTCCGAAAACTCGGTTTCACCAATGTAAACGAAATGGTCGGTTTTTTGCGCAGTATACAGATATTTGAGGACTATAATTTGTGAGAGTTTCCGCTTGCGGGGTGAAACAATTTCACCCTTAACAGAATGTATGATATCTGCTATAATCAAACTATAAAAAGACGGAGATTCTATGCGGCGGGGAAATTGCCGCATAAAGCCGATGTTAAAGAAGGAGGAAACAATATGAAGAAAACAATGTGTGTTGTTGCGGGTGTTTTGGCACTCTTGGTTTTTGGGAGCAGCTGCGGTATAAGCACAGGCAAGAAGGGTAAAGATTTTACCGAAGTGACGGTATGGAGTGCCGACTCGCACAGTAAAAACGAAATGGATAAGCTTGTAAGGGAGTTTAATGACACAACAGGTAAGCAGGAAGGAATAAAACTTGTCTATGAAGTTAAGGAAAATGACATAGCTCAGCAGATTGACCTTGCTCTTTCAACCGGTGCCGCACCTGATATATTCCCGTTGGGCAGCATTAAAAAAAGCGCTGACAACAAATATATAGAGCCGATAGAAAAAATGCCGGGCGGAAAAGAATTTCTTAAAAGATATGAAGGAAATCTTGTTGAAGGCTGGCATCTGAACGAAGGTGTTGCATATACGGTACCTTTGACAACGACAACCGTCGGTCTTATATATAATAAGGACATGTTTAAACAGGCAAATATTGTTGACGAGAACGGAGAAGCAAAGCCGCCGCAAACTATTGCGGAAATGGTAGAAGATGCAAAAATTCTTACAAATGTGGCGGAAAAACGGTTTGGAATAATCATTCCCATGAAGTGGAGCAGCTGGTTTGATTGTGATGTGGCGGCGGTTGTTATGCCGTCTGTAGGGCATCAGGGATATGATACAAGAACAGGAACATATGATTACAGCGGATACAAGCAGCTGTTGGAAGCTATATTGCAGATAAAAAAAGACGGTTCACTTTATCCGGGTGCGGAGGGAATTGATAACGACCCCGCAAGAGCAAGATTTGCCGAAGGAAATATCGGTATGAAGATAGGATATTCGTGGGACGTGGGCGTTCTAAACACGCAATTCCCGGCAAAATGCGACTGGGGTGTAGCGCCGCTTCCTACATACAGCACACAGGAAAGATATTTGCAGCCGTACCGCCCGGGCTGGGCGCCGTGCATAAATTCCGAATCCGTGGCAAATAAGGATCCGGAAAAAATAATGACGGTTTATAAATGGATATGCGGTGATGAAGTTGCACGTGATCTTTATAAAAGCGGTTTGAATATGCCGTGGGATTACAATATTATTGCAGATTTGGACCCGTCGGAATGTGAACTTAAAGGCTGGGCAGAGTTTGCGGATTTGCTGAAAATTTCAACGAACATGGTTATTGGAAAATCAAAAAATATGGACGGAAAAACAACTCTTGCCGATATGTTCATGAACAGTGTATGGAACGGAGATATGACGGTTGATGAGGCACTTGAAAAAGCGACAAAGGACGCAAATGAGGCTGTCGCAAAGTATTTGGAAATCAATCCCAACTATGACGGCAGCATACGTGTAGATCCTGACTATAATATTAAACGTTAAAGAGGCAAAAGAATGAAAAAAATAAAAGAAAGGGGAAGTACAGTGATAAACAGCAGAAGACGTTCGGAAATGATTTCGTGCTATCTTATGCTTTCAACGCAAATTATAGGTGTGATGGTATTTACGCTGACACCTATGCTGTGGGCAGCCCAAAAAGCCTTTTTCCATTATACGGGCGCACCCTCCGAGACGAGATTTGTCGGATTGGAAAATTTTATTCGCTTGCTGAGTGAGGATAAGGTGTATTGGGGGACATGGCTTACTACCTTGAAATTTGCATTGTTTAAGCTGCCTATAGAACTTCCGCTGGCGCTGTTTTTGGCGGTACTGCTGGAGAAAAAAATAAAAGGCAAGGGGATTTTTCGGGCGATATATTATCTGCCTAATATTATCAGCGTTGCGATAGTCGGACTTATCTTTTCCAATTTGTTTGATTATTTCGGTCTGATAAATGCATGGCTGGTAAAACTGAAACTGATAACGGAAGAAATCTCGTGGTTTTCGTCTACGGGACGCGCGATGGCAGTTTTGGTTACGGCATCTGTCTGGAGTACTTTCGGAATTAATGTACTGTACTTCATTGCGGCACTGTCAAATGTGCCGAAAGATGTATACGAGGCGGCAAAGATAGACGGCGCGTCGGCATTTGTGACATTTTTCCGTATAACATTGCCTATGATTGCACCGGTTATGCAGACAATATTGCTTTTGTCAATTAACGGAACACTGCACGTAAATGAAGAAATACTTGTCACAACCGGTGGTGCACCGTCCGGCACGACGTTCAGCGTAATGGCGTATCAAGTTAGTAAATTTGTCCCGGGTTTTGCAGGTGATAATGTAAACATAGGATACGGCTGCGCAATGGCAATAATTACATCGGTAATTATGTGTGCGGTGGCAATAGGCTATTCAAAACTAAGCAGCAAATTGCAGAATATATATTAAGGAAGTGGAATATTTGTGAAAAATGAAAGGAAAGCGGCAAGCATTGTTACATATTTTATACTTATAGCTATGGCGGCAATAACACTGTTTCCGATAATATATGTTATTTCTGCATCGTTCAAATCAAATTCGGAGATTATGGTGCACCCGGAACGCCTGTTCCCGGTGGCGCCTACGCTGGATAATTACAAACAGGCATGGAACAGCGGGAATTTCCGGATAGGAAATATGCTGTGGAACAGCTTATACTATTCGGTGATATGCGTGGTTATAACGATGATAACATCTTCGATGGGAGGATACGTGTTTGCGCGCGGGGAATTTCCGGCAAAAAAGGTGATTTTTGCGGTATTTTCTTCCTTGATGTTTGTAAGCATCGGAAGTATTACAATCTATCCTCTTTTTGATATACTGGATATATTCGGGCTTGCACATTCGCTGTGGGGTCTGATAGTAATGAAGATGTTCGGAGTATCCATTATCAATATATATCTTGTCAGGAGTTATGTTAATACCTTACCGAAAGCATTAGATGAAGCTGCGGAAATAGATGGCTGCAGTTTCTTCGGGATTTTTGCAAGAATTATGCTCCCGCTTACGAAGCCTATTATGGCGACTGTGGGGATACTTGCTTTTCAGGGTTCGTGGAACGAGTATCTTCTGCCGACGATATTTACGTTAACAAGGCCGGAACAAAGAACGCTTATAGTAGGTGTGGTTGCGCTTAAAAATTCCGGTCAGGCGGCAGCGTCGTGGAATTTAATGCTTGCGGGAACAACGGTTGCTCTTATTCCTGTACTTTTGGCATATGCTGTCGGGAATAAATATTTTGTTTCGGGCATTGCAGCCGGTGCGGTAAAAGGATAACTTAGCATTTTTAAGGAGTGATAAATTTGAAAAAAGTAACAATGGTAATGCTCACGGCTGCTCTGTCGGCTAATGCGATTTTGCTGCCGCCGGCAGCCTTTGCGAAAGAGCAGGTGTCACAATTCAGTCAGAATTTTGACAAATACATTGTACCATACACAACAAATGAGTGTTATAACGCAAATTCGGGTACGCCGACGCGTACGAAGTATATTAACAATTTCGGCGAATGGAACGGCGCGGCAAGTCATACAACGGTGTATGCCTCGGGGGATCTATATAAAAATCAGTACACGGAAGAAGGCGAGCTGCAATATCCGCCCGACAGAAAACCCGGCGACACAGGTCAGACAATTTGGGGACTTTATGATATTAAAGCGGAAACGCTTGCCGATGGTGTATCGGTGAGTTCGTGGAATGAATCCGAAGGATACGGTTTTACCTCTGTCAGTTCCGTGGCATATGATCAGAAGATGGATTTAAGGGATATGACGGTGCAGCCGGTTGAGCGCGGCGGCGAGACAAACTATGCGCTTTTCATGATACCGAGCGGACGAAAGCCCCGAAACAGCAATTTTCCGACGTCTGATTTTTTCGGCGTAAACAATATTGATATAGTCAATAACATACGAGAGATAAGTGCATGGATAAGAATAGATGAAGAAGGCGAAGGAGTACGGCTCAATCTTACGCAAAACAGCGATTACAAAAAGATGGATTGGAAATCGGGCGAGGCGAACGGGACTTTTCTTACCAATACGCTGTGGTATCTTACCGACAGACCGGAAAGTACCGATTCGGCGCTGAAAAAGGGCTCTGTCTACGATGCAATCACGTTTGATAAAGGGAACATCTATCTTGGTATTGTGAATGACGGCAATAAGGTGTGTTCGTATGAAAAAGGAAAGTGGTATCATGTCAAATACTACATAAATGCGGTGGATTGCACAAATCAAGAGACGGCGCACCCGGTACTTAACAGCGTGCAGATATATGATGAAGGGAATAATCTTACAGGCGCGCTGTCTGCGCAATTAAAAGGTACGGGTTCATGGAAAGAGGATAAGTCCGGTTATGATTGGACGCAGACCTATGACTATTTATATAGTGCAAATCCTTCATTTGCAAATATATACGGAGATACGAATAACCGCAAACAGTATCGCTTTATCGGTCTTGATGACCCGTGGAACGGCGGAAATCACCTAAATTACGGCTTTTTATGGAGCGCAGCTACCGCGGCAGACGCGTATAATGACGGCGATGACGGAACAAACGAGGCACAAGTTTATTTTGATGATTTGTACTACGGCGTGCCGGAGGACATGGCTTTGCTTAAGGAATATGAAGATGATGTAAATTTCGGGAATGCAAGCACGGTACGGGTGCAAATGAATTATTTGCTCGATCCGGATTCAGTCAATGCCGATTCGGTTAAAATTACGGACAGTACGGGGAAAACGGTTGATTTTGCCGATGCGTCGGCAGACAAGAATGCGGTTGTGCTCACCGGTGTCGACTTAAAACCGGGGACAACGTATAATGTTTCGGTAAAACCCACGGTAAAGGCGATAGTAGGACAGAAGTTTGATAATGAGGTAAAATATACATTCAGAACGAAAAACGAAATAAGCATTTTGGATTCTGCAATTATTAAATCAGCGGAAAATACGGTAAATGCGGAGATTGACATACAAAATCTAACCGAAGATACTATCACGGCGTCAGTAATAATAGGCGTGAGAAAAAAGACGGGCGGGCTTTATAACAATAAGCTGTATCGCACTTTGGTGACGATTAGCGGGGGCGAAGAAACAAAAGTTTTGACGGAAGGTATAGTTCTTCCGGAAAATATCGCCGATTATGATTTGTATGCCTATATATGGAAAGGTATAGCGCAGCCATTCCCGCTAAGTAAAGCGGCTAAATTAGATATAAAATAAAAATTAAGAGAAGTAAAATGCTTGTAACAGAGAAAACGCATTTTTCGCTTAGTGCATTTTGCACGGAAAGGAACGGTTAAAAAATATGAAAAAATTATTGTTTAAAAAATTACCGGTTAAATTGCTGGCGCTGACGACTGCGGTAAATCTGTGTGCTGTGCCGGTATCGGCGTCCGCGGACAAAATCACAAACTTCAGCCAGACTTTTGACGGAACGGCATATACCGGAAGTATGACAACAAAGAAGGCTTATAAACAGCCGACGAACTGCGACCCTGCAGTAAATCCAAACGGATCTGCGAAAGCATATGCTTTAACGTATGATTATTATGATTGGAATGACGCTTCAAAAAATATTTTATCAAGTAACACAATTCTTTATCCCAATGCCGAAATTTATGACGGGCAGTTTGATGAAAACGGCAATCTTGCGGGTCATATTAACGTGGGTAACGGTCAATATTGGGACTTAAAGAATGTACCGTTTTCTATGTTAAAAACAGAGAATATGTCAACGAGTGCATGGGACCCCGAAACGCAAGGCTATGCTTTCGGCTCGTTTATAAGATTAAGCATGGGCGAATACGGCTGGGGAACGGATCAGACAGTACAGGCAACGAAAAATTATGCGGAGCAGCCCACCAATGCGCTTGTACTTGCACCTCCCGCAGTAAAAGAGGCAGGACAAGGAGCGGCAGAGCGAAAGTACAACACGTCATTTTACGGGGTGGACAATCTTGATGTGTACGGAAAGCTTGTGAAGGTCAGCGCATATGTCAGAATGATTGACCAAGGTCAGTCCGCAAGACTTAATATGGTAATGAACAGTAATATGTATAATACTGCAAATAAACAAAGAGTCGGCGGCGGAACATCTAACAGTACGGCATATAGTGACTGGGCAAGAAATACTTTGAACTTTTTGGGTTTATACGGAACAGACTGGGCGCAGAAGGACGTTATCATAGACGGTGTTGTGTTTAAGCCGACATCATCAGACGGCGGAGACATATATTTAGGACAGGATAACGAAACAAACGGAACAAAACTCGGCAGCTATGTTTCCGGCAAATGGTATAAGGTTGATTATTATTTTGATGCGACAGATACATCGACGGCACGGCATGGAGTAAATATTTACGAATTTGAAAACGATAACGGAAATACGGTTTCGAAAAAGCTCTGCAGCGGAACACATGCGATAGAGGCAATTGATTGGAATAATATCGGTACGGGTGATGCAATGATGGCTGCATATCGGGCACATTCAACAACCAATCCGGAGTTTTTAAAGGATTCGGGCACGGGTATACAATATGCGAGACCGTACGACGGACTTAAATCTGACGCGGACTACGGTTTTTGGATTTCATATACAAATGAAGTCGGAAAAGCAACCGGATACATGTTTGCGGATAACATAGAGTTCAAAGAGATAAAAGAGCCTGTTACCATGAAAATTACTTCGGCGGATATTAAGGATGGAAAGGTAAACGTAAGCGTGAACGTAACAAACGAAAGTTTAACTCAAACGGCGGGCGTACTCCATACTGCGCTTTATGATTCGGTTACAAACAAGCTTTTGGGGTATAAAAGAAGTGATTATACTGCAAACAACGGAACAGAAACAGTATCCGACAGCTTTGCTTTTGAGGAAAGTATAAACGGATATAAGGCAGCCGCATTTTTCTGGGAAGCGGATACAAACGCACCGTTTTGTAAGGAGGCGTCACGGGAAGTTTCGCAGGCGGCAGAATAAAATAGGATAATAAGGCAAAGTCTGTATATTTTGCAGACTTTGTCTTAAAAGTCAGGGAGAACAGAATGAAGAAATTTATTGCCTTGGTTTTAATAATCAGCACATTTGCCGTATTTGTACCGGCACATGCAGAAGATAAAAGCCTTTTGATGTCCGTAGACACTGAAAATATCGTAAGAAGTGTATCGGAAAATATGTTTGGCGTTAACAGTGAATGGGGCAGCGAGTCGGAAAATCTGTATCTTGATCCGAATTACGGAAGGGAGCAGGATTTTAGAGAGGACTTTGAAAGCTGCCTAAAGACTCCCGCGCAAACAGGAGAAATATATACGTGGACGTCGCAGACAAAACCTCATACATACATTAAAAACGGCGGTGAATATGACGGAAATGCGTCGGAATCCACATTTACGATTGACGGCGATTTATATGAAAATCAGTACTTAAACGGCGAACTGCAGTATCCGAAACAGAATATCGATTCTCATGCTGATGAAACCAATCCGACCGTATATAACTTTGACGGAATGCTTAAGAATAAACTGAAAATCGGGGGTTTGCCGGGTTGGCACGGATTTTCTACGAGATATGAATATCTGCACATAATCAATAATGAAGATTTGCAGGTTGTAAATCAAGCCGGGAACAAAAGTCTTTGTCTTGCGCCGAGGAACTATTCCGCGACGGCGGCACCGAACGGGACCGCATCTTTTTTCGGCAAGGACAATCTTAAAATCTTTGACGGAATAAGTAAGCTCAGCGCCGCGATTAAAGCGGATAATATAGGCGAGGGCATACGCATACATCTCATAAAAAACGGCGGACTGAACAATGTTGGCGATGAATGGAAACGTACTCCGCACGGCGGGCAGCAAACGGTGTGGACTTTGGCAAACAACGGTAAAGCGGAATGGCTTGATATTGTAACATTTTCTTCAAACGGCAGTTCCACAGCCGGTCTGTACCTCGGAAAGCCGGATAATGCTAATTTGGTTTGTCAATATACCATAGGAACGGTTATTGATTTGCAGATTGTTTTGGATTTTACCGATTATTTAAATCCGACAATAACCGTAACTGCGTCCGGCTGCACGAAGAAAAGAAATTTAGCCGATATTGTTGAAGAAACGGGAGGAATAACCGCTGTTCGGACGGTTTCAAATAATATTAAAAAGAGTTTCGATTGTACGACTAACGGAGACTATGCTTTGCTGTTTTCCGCATCAACGGGGAAAAACTATAACGATTCGGCAAAAGTCTTACTTGACAATTTGGAGTTTGCATCTTCGGCAGAATCCGAAAAGGTGCTTAACGATAATTTTATAAATGAAATGAAAAATAAGGGTATAAGGCTTTGGCGTTTCGGCGGTACTACCGCTAATTATTTTAAATGGAAGTACACTCTCGGCGATATTGATGAACGCAAGCCTTTCTCGGTTAATGCAAATGTAACGCCGTATGTGCACCGTCTCGGCATTGTTGAAGGGTTAAAAACAGCCCTTGCAATAAATCCCGATATGAATTTTTCATATGTAATTAATTTTAACGACAGCATTGAAGATATACGGGATTTGGCGGAATTTCTTGCAGGCGGCGCAGATACCGAATGGGGCGCAAAGCGAGCGGAATACGGCATTGATAAACCGATTAACGTTGTACTGTGGGAGTTGGGGAATGAACTTGATAAATCCGGCTGGACGACGGAAAAATATACGGAAAAGTGCAAGGAAATTATACCCGTTTTGCGGAAATACACCCCGGACGCGAAAATAGGAGCAATAGCTGCGACCGATTTGGCAAATTATGATAATACGGCTGCCGGTCCGGACTCATGGAATATTCCGGTTTCAACGGGACTGAAAGGCATGGTGGATTGTTATGCCGGACATGAGTATTACCGAATGGACGAATCGGATATGTTAAAAAAGACAGATGTATTCATAGATAAACTGAAAAAGTGTGATGAAAATCTGACATTTGTTGCAATTACGGAACACGCAAGCGCAGAGTGCTATAATACCGAAACGGGAAAAATAGAAGAAAATTTGTATTATAAGGATTACTCCATGGGCGCGGTACTTCAGGAGGCGGAATTTTATAACCGCAATCTTATCCGGCCCGACGGCGCAGACCTTGCATGCTACCATTCGGTTAAAGCGGGTCCGTGGGAAATGACATATGAGCAGGGCAGGGAAGTCTATGCCAACGCAATGGCGGATATAATGGAAATGTATTCTTATAATTCAGTGGGAAATGTATTGAATACCGAACTTGAGGGATTTGATTCATATATTTCGTCAAAGGTTACGGGAGCGGCTGTTATGGATAGGTACGGCAATATTAATGTGCTTTTATCAAATTCCGATTCGGCGGAAAAAGAAGTAAGTATTTCGCTCAGCAATGATAATTACTCGCCTGTTAAAATGACCGTTATTTGTGCTGAAAATTCTGACAGCTATAACGGAATAACTCAAAGCGGAACGGTCGTTAATGGCATAATCAAGTATGACGCAGCCGTGACAAACGGTAAAGCGGTACTGCCGCCGTATTCGGTGGCTGCAGTTAAATTTTCATGCCTTATGCAGATTTATGAGGCGGATTTTATCGGAAATAGTATAAGAATTGATGGTACGCTGGGTGCAGAATCACAAAATGAAAATGTTACTCTCATGATTAATGATTTGAACAATCCCGAAACCGTATATCATATAGCGCAGACCGAGACGGACAGCGAAGGAAAATTCTGTTTTCGTTTTGAAACGGATACCGATTGCGCCCAATGCTCGGTAAAGATAAACGCATTGGGAAAGGTGTATGATCTTACCGGTAAATCGCGGAAAATAACCGATGTCGGAAGTCTGTTTGATGTAACGGTAAATACACGGTATATAGACGATACGCATGCGCTGGTTACCATGAATTATGATAACAGCATCATTATGCCGGACGTGGAATATACGGCGGTGTTTGCGTCATACAAAAACGGCAGGCTGTTAAATACATCAATTTCAAAAGGCGTACTGACCGAACGCGGTGAGGGACAAATAGAATTTGAGGCTGAAAAAGAGGACGGCGCCGACGGGGTAAAAGTGTTTTTGTGGAATAGTATGAAACCGATGTATATTGCGGGAGAGGAGAACGTAAGGTGATAAAAAAGATAACAGTTGCATTGATAATAATTCTTGTTTTTCATATGACATTTGCACAAGCCGCCGAACTGAATATGCGGATTGATGAAAATACCGTACTCAATACAGCACGTTTGGAAATGTACGGAATGAATAATGAATGGGGAAACGAGCTTGGCTTTTGGTATGACAGTACCGGGAAGATACGCAATGAGGTACTTGACGGCGTAGCGGGTTATCCGTTTGTGCTGAACAGATTTGCGGGCGGAAGTTCCAAATGGTTTTTGTGGAAAAATTCACGCGGGGCGATTGGGGACAGGCAGCCGTATGTTCAGGCGATAAACCGTCAGTCCGGTGAGCCGGCTGTTTGCATATACGGTATAGTCGAAGCGGTAAAACCTATTTTGATGGTTCAGCCGGACGCTAAATTTTCTTATTGCGTAAATCCGTACTTTGACAGTGTGGAGAATGTTGCGGACGTTGTTGAATATATGACGGGAGACGGTACAATAAATTACAACGGCGGAGAAAACTGGGCACAAAAGCGCATTGAGGACGGACTGGAAGAACCGGTAAATGTTGCAATATGGGAAATAAGCAATGAAGCGGATTATCAGATAGGAATAGACGAATATTTGGAGGGCGCCAAGCGTGCAATAGCTGCCATTCGCAGCGTAGACCCCGACGCAAAGATTGCGGCACATACCAAATCCGATGATACTTCGACCGTCGGTTATGACTGGCACAGACGTGTTATGAAGGAGTTGGGCAATGACATAGATTACATAGTAATGCATAAGTATTATGCTCATAAAGGTGTAGCAAGAGTTGCCGAAAAGCTTTTGATTGACGTTGAAAATGACTTGATTGATTTTGGTTTGGCGGACAGAGTAAAGATTATCTATACGGAACATGCATCAAGCTATCTGGGAAATTACGCGGACAGATTTGAAAACTGGCCCAAAAATCATTCTATGTCGGGCGTGCTGAATGAAAATGACTTTTTTTGCAGAATGTGGCAGCACCCGACATTTTATGCCGCAAATTATCATGGATTCCGATGTGCGGTGTGGAACATGGTTTATGAGGACAGCGATGGAAAAGTTAAGCCTAATGCATTGTTTGATTTATATAAGCTGTATGTGCAAAAGGCTGTGGGAGATGTGGTAAAGGTTGACCTTGACGGATATTTGCCGGGCGCCGCTTCCGATGTATCGGGTGCGGCAATCAGAAATAAGGACGGCAGATTAAATATTTTTCTGACCAATTTCAGTACATTGGGCACAACTGACATTAATTTCAGTTTCGGCAAAAAATATCGTCTGGCTGCAAAAACCGTAATCAGCGGCGATGACATTTATGCAAACAATTATATCGACCGCAAGGAAATCAGCATAACAACGGAAAATTGCAATGATAATACCGAATTTAATCATTGCGTGCTGCCAAACATTGCTGTTATGATACTTGAATTGGAGGAACTGAAATGAATAATAAGCGCTTGATTACTGCGGCATTAGCCGTATCAATGCTTTTTTCGGCTTATCCGGCAGCACACGCCGCCGATGAAACCGAATATATATACAATGAGGTTTATCTGTTAAATAAAAATGAGTATAGTTCCGCCGCACAGTCGTTCACGATGCTGGATTTAAAAGAATATGCAAACCGTGACTTTAAAGATGATGTTGAAGGAGATCATATGGGCGGTTGGTCCGACCAGGGAAATAATGATTTGCGTGATTTCACAATGTTCGGCGTGCAGAAATTCTATGATGTTCCGTTTAATATTATAGACCCCGGGTCAAATGACGGAAAAAGCGTGCTTGTACTTCGCGGTCAGGGAGAGACAGTTCTTCCGTATAAAGTTGAAATTCCGGTAAATCAGACTGCAAGAGGGGCATATTTCCTTCACACGACGGCGTACGGAATGGGCGAAGGGACAGAAGAAGCACAGTATACTTTTGTATATGAGGACGGTACATCGGCAGCAATGCATCTTTTGGATCAAGTTCATCTGCGTGACTTCTGGGGCGCGGGCGATTATGACTATTATCGTACGGCATGGAGCCAAAAGAGAACTTCCGATAACCAATTAATATCATTCGGTATTTTTGCCCTGTCCAATCCTCACCCGGAAAAGGTTATAAAAAGTATAGTGCTTGAAACCTCTAATCAGGGCGGCGGAGCTTACGTTATGATTTTGGGTATTACGCTTACGAGCGGGGGTCCCTATCTGCCGGATATCGGTGAATATGATCCGATAAATCCGCCTACGGTAAACTGGATCAGAACTGCGGGGGAACGCGATGTTATATCGGGTTCACCGCTTGACAATACATTTTTTTTAGATGCGCCGGCAGGAAAGCACGGAAAACTTTTATCGGAGGGCAACGGGTTTGTATTTGAAGATGGAACGCCGGCAAAATTTTGGGGTGTGAACTTAAATTTTACCGACAGCTTTAAAGACCCCGGTATATGTGATAAGACGGTAGAAGGGATTGCAAAATGCGGATATAATCTTGTCCGATTTGACGATTTACCGCAGAATATTTCTGCGGAACAAGAAAAAATATTGGCTTATCTTATAGAAAAGTTTATGGAAAAAGGCATATATACATATATATGCGTTAACAATTCGCATAATATTGCCGACTTTTTTTCGCCGCAATCAATTGTCCGGCAAAAAAACGATTTAAAGCGTTTGCTGGAAATTCGTCTTTCAAACGGTGAAACGTTGGCGGAATGCGGCGGAGTTGTAATGTTAGAGTTTATAGGGAGCTGCAGCTTGCTGGACTACAGTGCCGGCATGGACACCGATTTTTTAGGCGAGGACGAAGATAAACAACTCTTAAAGCAATTGTTTAATGAATGGCTTGCGAAAAAGTACATCAAAACAACCGAGCTGAAGAAGGCGTGGGAAGTTGACGGAGTTGCCGTTAATGAGTGGGAAACGCTTGAAAAACAGTCGGTCGAGTTGCCGGGCTGGTGGAAATATTCACTCTATACAAAGCAAAGAAAACAAGATATAAGAGAGTTTTTGGCATATCTGCAGACAGAATGTTATAATCAGCTTAAAGATTACGCATTGTCGATTGGCTTTAAAAATGTTTGCACGATGAATTCAAATAATTGGGAAAAAAATTCTGCGGCTGATTCTTATATGAACTCCGGCACGGATTTTACGGCAAGAAATATAGTGTGGGCAAATCCGTACGGTTCACGCAGATACGGTGATAAAGCATGGATTTATAAATACGATTCCATGCTTAAAGATGACAGGCTGGGAATTGTGGGCGAAGCTGCCGCAAGTGATTATGCAAACACACCTCTTGTTATTTCCGAATGGGCTTATTCCGTATCAGATCCGTATTTTTCGGAAGGTTCTTTGATGCTGGCGGCATTTTCTGCCAAACAGGGTTGGAATCCGATAACGTACACCTATATGCAGGAGAAATATTCGGATGAAAATAAATTGAGCGATTTTTACAGTGTGTACAACAATCCCGTGAATCGTACGCTTGCGGTATCCGCGGCAAGGGTGTTTTTTGCAACGGACCGTATAAGCAGGCAGAAAAACGTAAGCGTATCCCGTGCGGATGTTTTTTCAAGTGACGATGTTATAGGTAATTCGGAATTTTTGAATGCAGATGCATCAATTGAAGTATGCGATAAAAACATGAATACTCCCAAAAGTGCGCTTGCGTTGAAAAACAATGACGGAACAATATTCACAGACCGTGAAAAGGGATTATTTATGTTAGACAGCGAAGGAGCACAGGCAGTCACGGGATTTAAAAACGGAGAATTTGATTTGACAAATATCAGCTATAATATTGATAACCATTTTTCTACCGTTATACTTACATCCAATAACGGAAAAAAGATTACTGATTCCGACAGCTTGCTTTTGAGCGCGGTAGGCGCTGTAAGGAACAGCGCCATGCAGTATAACGGAAATGTTGTAAAAAATGTGGGAACAGCGCCCGTAATCGTTGAGGCAATTACGGGGACGGTAAAACTGCGTTTGCCTGATGAGTGGAAAATCTATGCGCTTTCGGAAAAGGGAGAACGCATGGAAGAAATTCAGTATTATAAGAACAGTAACGGAGAGATAGTATTTAACATAAATAAGTATTATCAGAAAAAGGCTCAAAAAAGTTATAATTTTGAAATAGTTCGGAGGAGAAAATAAATGAAAAGAATACTTTTCGGTATTTTAGCTGTTTCTTTGCTTTTGCAAAACAACGTATTTGCAGAGGCTGTTAATGTAACGTTTGATAAAGGCAGGTCGGAATTAAAATTGTCCGGAGAGCTTGGGACGGAAATGGCACATGCAGATGTGGCGGCAATAATTACGGAACTTGATCTTGCGGTTGATGAAGAAACTGATTTGTCGGACAAGGTGCTGGACGTAATTCAGACGCGTGCAGATGCAAACGGAAAATACGATTTCGGGATTTTCAGTACCGGTGACAGGGAAGGCATGTGCAGGATTTATGTTACGGCAAATAAGCAATTTGTCAGCAAATCCGCTGTTGAACTCGTACTCACCGACAGCGACAAAATTTTGCAGTTTCTTTCTGATATAAAAGGAACCGAAAATGATATGCAGATGCTGGAAATAATTGACGGCGAAGAAAAGGTAAAACGATTTAATGCCGACATGACATTTTATTCACAGATTGAAAAAAACCGTTCAACAGTCGCAAAAAATCTTTTCAAAAACAAGGCGCGATATTCCGATTTTGAGCAAGAGGGTGAAGAAAGAATTAAGGCAATAAATGCGTTTGATGATGATTTTTTCAAATATTCATATTTGTCATTTCTGTCGGAAAAGCAATCGGCACATTATATAAAGGATACCCTTGATTATAAAAATTCCGGTTATTCGGACAATTACAAAGAAAAAATAAAGACCTTGCTCGGTATGGATACTTTGCTCGGCACAGATGAGAGAACTTCTCTGGGAAAAACGATAGACGCCGCAGACGCTGCGGGAAAGCTTGAAATATCCGAAATGGTATCAAAGTTCAGTTATGATGATGAGAATGAATTTGCCGATAGCGTGAAAATAAGTATTATTAATTATTGCATAAAGCATGCAAGCAACTGGAACAAGTGCGCGGAGATTTTAATGACGCATAAAGATTATCTGCCGGGACTGAACACCGAAAAGCTTGCGGCGGCGGCAAATAATCAGGAACTTATGTCGCAGATTGTGCAAAGATATGATTGGAAAAGCTGCAAAGAACTTGTTGACTATGTTAATCTGATTACGCAAAAAAATACACCGAATAATAATCAAAACGGTTCGGGCGGCGGAACATCAAGCGGCGGCACGTCCGGCAGCACATCGGGGAATTTCAGTGTTCCGAAAAATAATACGCAAAGTTCTTCGGTTATTTTCAGTGATATGGAAGGAACGGAATGGGCAATTGCCGCGGTGGAAAGGCTTTCCCGATTAGGTATAGTATCAGGCGTCGGCAATAACAAGTTTGAACCGAACCGCACGGTACGCCGTGAGGAGTTTGTAAAAATGCTCATGGACGGATTGGGATACGGGAAAAGTGACAAAAACGTGTTTGCCGATGTTGATAATGATGCTTGGTATGCGGGCTATGTCAGCGGCGCATATGAAAGTAAAATTGTGAGCGGCATGGAAGACGGAAATTTCGGAATCGGCAGAAATATTACAAGGCAGGATATGGTGGTTATGGCATACAGAGCCATGATGGCGAAAAATCCGGAATTTGCAAAGGAATGTGAGCGGACTACCGATTTTCGGGATTTCGACGCAATTTCCGATTATGCGCGCGAGGCGGTAACGGTGATGAGCGGAATAGATGTGATTTCCGGAACGGGGGATAACATGTTTAATCCTCACATAAGTGCAACAAGAGCACAGGCGGCAGTTTTCATTGAAAAACTTCTCACGTTTGCAAAGCTGATTTAATTGGGGGACAAAATTTATGTTAAGTTTAAAAAGAGTAAGACAATCGGCAGTATTTATGTTGCTTATGATGCTGCTTGAACTTTGCTCCGGGGTATGCACCGTGTCCCGCGCGGCGGGTTTCAATGAACAAAAATTCGGGGCGGCGGCGACATTACTGTACGATTTGAATGTGGTAAAGACAGCGTATGACGGTACGGTACCTATCGACCGTCAAATGACAAGAATTGATTTTGTAAAGCTGTTTGTAAATTTCTTTGACGGAACTGTTGAAAACGGACACCAGGAAATCTTCAAAGATGTTGAAAATGACGGTGAAGAAGCCGGCATAATTGAAAAAGCGATTTCACGTGGTTTGATAAACGGTGATAAAAACGGATATTTTTATCCGCAGCAAATTATTACATATTACGATGCCGCGGTGATTTGCGCCAATGCGCTGCAGTATCATTTTGTAAAGGATTTTGTCAGTTATTATGACGGTTATGTACAGTTAGCCGAAAAACTGGAAATTGATGACGGCGTTGTAAATAAAAATGAGAATTTTTGTGTTTCCGATGCATACTTAATGGTATATAACACCTTGTGTGCAAATGTTATCGAGATGACCGGCTTGACGAATTCATCAGCGAAATATGCGGAGTCGGAGAATACGCTGCTTTCCCTGTGCAAGGATATTTATAAGGCAGAGGCGATTGTATCCGGGACGCATATAACAAAATTGACAGGCGAGAGCAATCTTGCGGAAAATGATATAGAACTTGAGTACAGTGACGGAAGTACCGAAGTTTTTGAAGGCAGACCGGAATTTGCCGAAAATTTGGGTTACAACGTAACGGCATTTTTAAAGATTGACGATTCACATAAAAATCAGATTGTTTCAATGTTTAAAAGAGATAAAGGTTATACAGAAACGTATATTGACGGTGAATATGTTATCCAATATAAGAGTAAAACAAGAAAGCTTATGTTTGATAAGGTTGTCAGCAAAAGTAATGTTAAAGTATCAACAAGCCATAAAAGCGTAACTATTCCGGTTGACTGCAATGTTATTTATAACGGGCAGTATGCGGCAGATTGTGACAAGGTTTATGAAATAATCAATACCGCGGCAGAAGGAAAAGGCAATCTGAACATTGATAATATAACTTTGCTGGAATATAGCGGGAAAAATTCTGTGTCCGTGATGTTTGTTAATGCATACAAAAATGTTGTGACGGACTATGTTACAAGCGATGGTAAGGTTGCGGATTATTACGGCGAAACCGTAATAGATACAAAAAAAGATGATGCATGGATCAGTATCAGAGACAACCTTGGCGAAGATGTTGAAGTGAAGAATATAAAAAGATTTGATGTTTTAAGCGTAAAAAAAGGCATGGCATCAAAAGCTTATATTGACATTACGGTCGTTTCAAACAGTGTTTCCGGAAGTCTTGACAAAATTTCGGCGGGCGATGATGAAAACACAATTACGCTGGACGGACAGATTTATTACGCGGCAAACAAATCTAACAGAAAAACTATGATAGATGCATTATCCGTCAAAAAAGAATATACTTTGCTGCTTGATATCAAGGGACGGGTGGCAGGCTGTATCTTAAATACCGAGACAAATCAGCGGATAGGATATGTGCTGAGTGCAAAGTACAATGATGAGGAAGAACAAATATATTTAAAGATTTTTTCGCCGGACGATAGTAATGCGGGCGGAAGTGTGCGCAAATATAATTGCACGGAAAAACTGAAAATTAACGGTATACGAATAGACGCAGACACATATGATTGCGCATCTCTTGCATACAATCTTATTCGCTACACAGTAAATGAAGACGGAAATATTCATAAAATCGAAACGGCAAGTGAAACATTGGGAACCGATACTCTTGCCTACTTTACGGGCAAAAAAAGCAGCCGCGAAAATACATATGCGAATAAGCTTGTGTATAAGGGAACTGCGCGCATGTTCACGAATAATTCGGGCGGTGCAATCGGATTTGATGAGAACACAATTTTTCTTCAAGTTCCGGTAAACCAAAATGTGCAGGAACAGGATATTGCATGTAAACGTATAGGGCCGTCGTCTTTTACAAACGACTTGTCATATAATGTAGAGGGATATGTTTATGATAAGAACAATATATTCTGCGATGTAATCCTGTACTATTATGACGGCGAGGCGGGAAAACTGGTTCCCCAGGACTATGAACGTAATCTTTTTGTTGTTGACAAGGTATATACAACGGTTAATGATGACAATGAAACAGTCACGGCAATAAGAGGAATGTGTAAAGGCATGGAAAGTGTGGTATACAGTAAAGAATCAAAGTTTATGCGCTATGAAAGCACTGAAAAAAAGCTTGTTTCCGTAGATATTCACAAGGGAGATTTGCTTCAGATAGCGCGGGATTGCAACGGATATGCGCTGGCAGTAAAAAGAGTATACGACAGAAATAACGATACCTATCAGGACATCACCGAAAATAAAAATCTGAATGAGGTGAACTATGTAATTATAGGAAAACCGTTTTATGTTCAGCAGCCGTTTATACGCATTATGGAAAAATCTGATGAATCGCATATGACCGCATCTGATGCGGCGAAATACACAAGCTTGTTTCCCATTCCGCCATCTGCGAGAGTATACATATATGACATGATAGAGGGAAAACTGTCGCTTGGAACAAATATGGACATTGTGGGATACATGAACGGCGCCGCAGCACCGAATCGCATTGTTGCAAGGACAAGTTATGCAACGTCAGCGGAGCTGGTAATATATAAGCAGTAAGGGATACGAAAAATCAGCGGTTGAATTAGGAAAAGGGAAGTTATGATTGATATAGATTTTTTAAAAAATAATCCCGTATTTTTTTCAAGGCTTGGTATGTGTTATGACCCACCGATAAAAGGGGTGGACGGGAGACCGGCAGCATTGTATACAAATCCGGAACGCGAGGCAAAATATCATACGCGATTTCTTAAAGCCGGGGTGGTGTTACATACCATGATTCTTCATACGGGCTGGACAGGGATAGATGAATATGATTATTCGCGGACAGATGAAGCGTTAAACGCATTTTTTAAGTATAATCCGGAGGGGATAATAATCCCGCGCATAAAACTTAATGTCCCCATTGATTGGTGCAGGAAAAATCCGGAGGAACTGCTTGTTTATTACGAGGGCCCGCGTAAAGCCGAAGAAATACGTAAACTTGTCGGAACATTGAGACAGGATTGGCTGGGCTATGAGGATGAAAACGGTTACTATCAGGCGGACGGCGATTTCTCAGATAAAAGACCAAATATAAATACGCTCATATCGCTGCAGAGCTTTTCATCAAAAAAATGGTTAAATGATGCGGGCGCAGCGCTGCGCAGATTAATTCTGCATTTGGAAAACAGTGCGTGGGGAGAGCGCATCGCCGGATACCATATTGCTTACGGAGCATGCGGCGAGTCAATGATGTGGGGCAGACAAAGCTTTCATTACGGTGATTACGGAGTAAGCAATATGCGCAATTTTTATGATTGGGCACTTGATAAGTATCATGATGAGAATGCGCTGAAAAGTGCATGGCATGACACCGGTTTGACGCGGGAAAATATTTGTCTGCCTTCGCCCGGGGAGCGGTACGGAAGGGCGCATAGTGTGAAGGATTTTCTGCGCGGCAGAAACTGCGACAGAATGAATATCGACTATGACTGTTTTTTGTCCGATGCCAACAGTGCTGCCTTGGAAAATTTCTGTAAAATCGTAAAGGATACCTGCGGAAAACTGTGCGGAGTTTTTTACGGTTATATGGAATATATGTCAAACTCGGCATATGCGGGGCATCTTGGGATAGGGCGCGTATTAAATTCACCGTATATTGATTTTGTTGCCGCGCCAAAGAGTTATCACAGATGTGCACCGGGAGAGCCGGGAGGCGAAATGTGCCCCACGCAGTCGGTGGGACTGAAAAAATTGTGGCTAGACGAGCTTGATAACCGTACATTTTTGTGCAGAAACGCAGGAAATGCGGAGTCGCGCGCTGCCGATATTTCGGAAACATTTACGGTAATGTGGCGCGAACTGTGTAAAAATCTTTCAAATGACTCGGGATTTTGGTGGATGGATTTGGGCGGAGGCTGGTTCGAAGATGACAGAATAGAGTCGCAAATTAAATATATGGTTAAGTGCGCAAAAGAGGTTCGCAAAATAAAGCATAAAAGTCTTGCGGACGTGCTGGTTCTTATAGATGAAAATAGTATACTGCATACTCGTGTTTCGCATGACAGCACCTTTGGATTTATGCAGGATTTTATGGCGGAACTGCAGATGTCCGGGGTACTGTTTGATGTGTACAGGCTATCAGACCTCGACGAAATTGATACATCAAGGTATAAGATGACAATCTTTGCATATACTTTTTCGGTTAATTCATCGGATAAAGCATGTATTTCGAAAAAGCTGAAACATTGTAAATTGTTTTTGTATAATTATGCCGCGGGTGCATGGTGTGATGAACAATTCTCCATGCAGAACATTACGGATTTTACCGGTTTCAGAACAGCGGACAGCAGGAATGAGGAGTTTGATTTTCCGCAGCTGAAAATTTTGCCCGACAGCGGTACAGAGGTCATAGAGTGTGACAATGACGGAAATGTTGTTCTTGCTGCCGGGCGGGATACGCGGATATATGCATTAAACACAAGACCTTATATGCAGGCGGAACGGCTGAGATATTTTGCGGAAAAGGCAGGTTGTCATTTGTATGGACCGGGTGGCATCACATATTACGGCGACAATCGTATATTCGGCGTATTTTCGGCTGAAGACGCCGTAAAATGTGAAATAAAACTGAACTGCGGTAAGGCGTGGAAAGATATTGTTTCGGGAAAAACATATAGCGCAGATGAGTCTTTTGAATTACAACTGCTGCCAAAATCAGCGGCGATACTGGTGCGGCAGGACTTAAGAAAGGGAGTATTATAAAATGAAAAAGCATATATTGTCTGTTATGATAGTAATTGTAATACTGTTATTAATGTCAACGGTCAGTGCGATGGACGCCATATTTGATCAAGAGAGTTCGCAGATAAGAATAAGCGGTAAGCTTGACAAAGAATATGCGGGGAAATATGTATCTTTATGCATGGCGAACAAAAATGATCCGAAGGACATAGGCTGGATAGGGCAGACGGAGGTTAAAGCGGACGGTTCCTATGATTTCAGATTTGAATTCAGCAAAAAAGTTAGTGACTATACAGTAACGGTAAACCAAAACAATGAGATTTTGACGCCGTCAATTGCAGATGCAAGCGCAGTTACTTCTCTGTATAAAGTTAAAGCGGAGGGCACGTTTGATGTTAATAAGGTAACGGTTAGTATATCTGTTTCGGATTTTCGTGACAGCGGCAGCAAGAAGTGTACGCTTATTGTTGTCGGATACGATGCGGGCGGCTGTATGACCGATGTCAAAGTATTGCCCGACCTGACAACAGATGGACTGGCAGAGAAAAAGGATTTTACGTTTGATGTTAATAAAAATGTTGAATATGCAAAGGTAATGCTGTGGGAAAGTCTGGACAGCTTAATGCCGTATGACGGCAGCTCAACAATATCCAGACACAAATATGATGAATATATAACACGCCGCGGTGATATCGGAAATATTTTTAAAAAGCTTGATACCGAAAAACAAGCTGTAATAGGATTTTTCGGTGGTTCCGTAACTCAGGGGACGGGGCTCGAAACCGAGCGTGAGGATATAGATTCATGGAGAGGTCTGGTTGGAGAATGGTTCAAAACACAGTATAAAGATGCCGATATCACTTTGGTTAATGCGGCAATAGGCTCATCGGGCAGCAACCTTGCCGATTACCGCTTGCAAAAAGATATCCTTTCAAAAAATCCCGATATGGTCTTTATTATGTTTTTTATAAATGATGTGTATTGCAATGATGGTTCTTACACCACATCGTATGTTACGTCTGTCATAGAAAAAATAAGGAAAGCAAATCCCGATTGCGATATAGTTATACTTTTCGAAACCGATAAATATGTAAATGATTATCTGAAAGAAGGCACAAACATGCATGAAATCGCATGGCTGCAGGACAAGGTGGCTGACTATTACGATGTAACAACAATCAATATGGGAAGGGCAATGCAGGATTATATAAGAACAATGCCGGGCGGAATAAACGGAAATTGGAGTAAATATTTTACGGATAATGTGCACCCGACGCAGCTTGGATACAGCTTTTACGCAGAAGTTATCAAAGAATATCTGTCAAATGAGAAAAGAAATGTAATTGAAGGCAGCGAAACGGAAAAGCATCAGCTGCCGGAAACACCGTATGTTGCCTATAAGCCGACCACAATGGTAGAGGCGGACGATATACAGTTAACGGAAAATACCGGCTGGTCGAAGGGAGATGCCAAGGCACAGATAGGAAGTTTCAGCCGTGCTTTGACCTCAAAAAATTTGAACGACTGTTTTGTGTTTGATTTTAAGGGGAGCGAGCTGTCGATCTTTATGTACGGCGGCGATTTCAGCTATTCTATTGATGGCGGAGAATTAAAAAAGTGTGATGCAAATCAGAACCGCCCCAAAAATATTGTTCGTTCGCTTGAGCCGGGAAAGCATAGCGTGAAGATAGTAAATACATCAGGGAGCAATATTGATATATATGCAATGTTATATAGGTAAGTAAATTCATATACAATCAGCCGAGGGGTATATGCATTAAGAAAATCGAGGTTTTAAACCTCGATTTTCAGACCGCTGACAAAGTCAAAGTCAGCGGTCATTTTTTTTGTAAAAAACTTTCCAAAACATGCGTAATATGGTA
>CAKSRS010000016.1 GCA_934487205.1 uncultured Clostridia bacterium | reverse complement strand
TAATAACACTTACTAAAAAAGTAAGATAGCCCCCACCGCCAAGTTTGGGCTATCTCAAAGTCTGATCTGGCATAACCGTTTGAGGTCTTGCCTTTTTCTATTATCATTATACAACGTATTTTACTTTTTGTCAACGATTTTCATGCAAAAAATTGTGGAGGAGTAAAGATGAATATACGAAGATCCAAGCTTGCGGCTGCCGTTATGACAGCCGTTTTTATATTGTCCGATATATCGGCATTTGCATTGCCGAGCAAGGAATGGGCGCAAAAGGACTATCGGCTTATGAATATCATAAGTAAACAGGGCCGGGAAATCCAAAAGCCGACCGCACGGTTTGCGGCAAAGAGGATAGCAGAGGGCGAGGTACAGGACAGTGTTTTGAGCTACGCGGACTATGACTGTACGGCTGAATTTCCGACGCTCACCTGCTATGTGGGCGACACGCTTGCGTTTGAGGATATGAGCTATGATAACTGCGGCGGCAAAATTTCCGAGTGGGACTGGCAGTATTACGGTACGCTCGGCGACAGCTATAAGGTGTATAAAAATAATATAGTGGAAAGTACGTCCTTTGAGCTGACCGAGCCGGGCAATACTATGTTTTACCTGTGCGTCAAAAGTGATGTCAAAGTAAAGACAGGCTCGTGCGATCCGTGGAGCGATAACGGAAATCATCAGACGGTCGGCAGAAATAAATGGTTCCCGAAGGGTGCGTACTGGTATTTTACCGCAATCCGCGTCGTTGTAAAGCCGGCGCGCGCCGCGATGGTTCACGTGCGGTACAAAAATGCCCGGGACGGGTCAATTATCAAAAGCGAGGATATACCGCTCGGGCGTCTGCAGGATAATGAAACGGTCGATACGAGCGTGAATATTTCCGATTTGGACGGGTATTCATACAGCGGCTGGCAAGTCAGACTGCCGGACGGTGAGGTTCAGTATGGCGGCAGCGAGCGAACGGCGGAAATAACGCTTGCAAGTTGGGTGCCGGAAAAGTATCTCGATATCGACTATTACCCGATATCAAATACCGAGGTTGAGGTTCGGTATTGGGACACCGCTGCCTGCCTGGTTATATCAACCGAAAAGCTCGCGGGCGGACAGGTTGCACAAGACGGGGAAACGCAGGTGACGGCAAAATTAACGCCGCCGGGCGGATATTCGATAACCGGCTGGAATGTGCAGCTGCCCGACGGAAAAATCCAATATGAGGGCAGCGAAAATCCGACGGTTGTGACGCTCTCGGGATATATCCCGAAAAAATACTTAAACGTCGAGTGCATAAAAAATCAAACAGACGATGGCGCCTCGGGCGGAAATCCACCCGGTGGAAATACCGAAATTGTTGTAAAGCCGTCCGGCGTGTGTGACGGTGTGATTGAGTGGACGGAAACCGATTCGCATACCGTCTACTACCGCTCAAACGGCAAACGCCGGTCGAGAACCTGCACGCATACCTTTAAATATCGGACTGTACTTGGTGCAGAGGCAGAGATTACGCCCGATACGTTAAAATCCGGCTACGGCTTTGAAGTAAATGTCAGGTGTACGCTAAATACCACGCTTGTGTCCAATTCCGGCTGCGGCGATTGGGGTGCGAACAGGACGCCGTCGGCGGCTGTGAAAACCCCGGAGCGTGCAACGGTATATCCGACCTGGACTATGACGAATCGGCTTGGAACGCAAGGGGCAGCAATCGGTATGGAAAAGCTCGGCACGCTGCGGTTCAGACTGCCGCAAAGCCCGGTGTCGGAAACAGGTGCGAGAAAAATATATACGCCGGTCGAGCTTGCGGGAACAAAGGAAAATCCCGCACGTCACGAGTTTGAGATATACATAAACGGCGGCGGTGTGGGTAATATCGAGTTTTGCAAAAAGCTTGCGGCGGCAATTACCATTAACGGCGATATGTACGAGGACGATTTCTCGTCAATGAACTGATGCTCGGAATAATACTGGCATTTGCAGCGTTTATCGATTTTAAATACCGCAAAATTCCCGAAGGGATTGATTTTCTGCTCGGAATATATGCGGTGTTTTTCAGCGGTGCGTCGGTGTATGACCGCATATCGGGATTTTTTCTGACGGCAGGAACGGTGTGCACCCTGCTCTTTGCCGGCGGAAAGATAAAGGGCGGTGACGCAAAGTTTTTGTCTTTTTGTGCCGCGGCGGCGGGACTTTGTGAGTTTGTGCAGGTTTTGACGCTTTCGTGCGTGCTTGCTGCCATTTGGTGCATTGTAAGAAAAGAGAAAAGCGTTCCGCTGGCGTTTGTGTTTTTTGCTGCGTATTTGCTTGGAAAAGAGGTATTGATGATATGAAAAGAAAAAGAATATTGCGTCTGATGATTTTGACAGCGGTAATTGTGGTGCTTTCCGCAACGCAGGTGTTCGCAATCGGTACGATGTGGGACTTGGCGGAAACGATTATCAAGGACGTATATAACAAGATAGCCGGGATAAGTACGATTTTAGCGGCGCTTATGACAACGGTCTGCGTTGTCGGAATGAAACTGTCGAATAATCAGCAGAAGGTTGATCAGAGCGTGGACTGGCTTAAGCGTATATGGATTGCGTGGGCGGTGATTAACGGTATAGGCGGATTTTTGGTATATATCAGACCGCTGTTTGCCGGCTACGGTACGATTGATGTCGGGGCTGCTGCACTTGCGATATGTTAGAGCCGATATTAAAGGGGCTGATTGAATGGCTCTACGGTATGATGGTGGACATTATGGCATATATGTCGGGCGAGCTTATCGGCGTTATGTCAATGGATCTTGCGTACTTTGAAAGAACCGCACCGGTTATCCGCGATATTGTGACGGTACTGACCGCACTCGGCTGGGCACTTTTGATTGGAAATCTCGTGTTCCAGATGGTAAAGGCGATGATGTCCGGTATAGGCTTTGAGGCGGAGGACCCGAAAATAACCTTTCTGCGGACGGCGGTATTTGCATTTTTGCTGTCGGTGTCAAAGGAAATCTGTGCGATAGGACTTGGAATTACCAATAAGGTAATAACGCTTTTGCAGCTGCCCGATTCAATTAATATCGTCACGCCGGACGAGAGTATGTTCACGCTCGGAAGCGGGGCAAAATGGCTGCTTGTGATTATAGTCGGCGTGGTGCTTATGGTGCAGATGCTAAAGCTGCTGTTTGAAATCGGCGAAAGATATGTTGTGTGCGGTGTGCTGACCTTTTTCGCACCGCTTGCATTTTCGATGGGCGGCAGCAAGAACACAAACGATATTTTCAAGGGCTGGTGCAGAATGTACTGCTCGATGCTGGTTATGATGATAATGAATATCGTGTTTTTAAAGCTGATTATGTCGGCTATGGCACAGATGTCCACCGGCGGCGTCCTTATATGGCTTGTGTTCGTGGTGGCGCTCACGCGTGTTGCGCGCAAGATTGATTCGCATATAGGGAAAATCGGCTTGAACCCGGCGCAGACCGGGAACGCACTCGGCTCACGCCTGCCCGGAGTGATGACAATGATGGCAGTGCGTGCAGTATCCGGCTCGGTGAGCAGAAGCATAGCCGCCGGAAAAAGCAGCACTGCTGCACGCAGAGGAAATGACGGAAAAAGCACTGCTGCCGGGAATGTGCCGCCAAACGGCACAAGAGGGCAAAATAGCACAAAACAAAATCCGTCCGGCACAAAGCCGAGCGGTATGCATAGCAGCAGCACATCTCAAAGTGCGGAGAATATGTCGCGTCAAACGGCTAAAGGTCAGACAAGTGAAGATGCAAGGACGGAAACTCAGACCAAAACGGAAAGACCGAACGGCACAAGACCGCCCGTTCCCCGAAGTACGGCAAAGGATAGCAGAACCGCGGAAACCGGCGGAACATATCAGAGCCGCGAGCGGGAAAAAGCGGAACGTGACAGGCAGAAAGTACAAGCATCACAGCCTGTAAATGCTACGAAGGGGACACATAACAATGCAAACAGGGACAGTAAATGTAACTCAGTCGGCGGTGATGTAAATATCGAAGGTGCAAAAAGCAGCAGCCGGGACTATGCGGAAAATTCGGCAGAGTTCAGCCGCGAAAGCCGCGAATACTCCGATTCCACCCGGTGGAATAACGAAAGCCATCATATTAAACACGAATATGTGAACGGTCGGTATAACCCGGCGGCGAGAAATAAGAAAGCAAAAAGACGCGGATACAGAAAATACACCAAAGAGGAAGAAAGGGGCGGTCGGGATAGAAAACAAAAACGGTAGAAGTACAGCGGAAAAAGCCGCCCGCGGTGCACAGATGTTAAAGGGTGCGGTTAAAGCCGCGGGAGGCATAGCGTCCGGGAACTTTGTTACGGCAACGCAAGGGGCGGCGGAGGTTTTAAGCCCTAAAGTCATTTTGATAACGGCAGGAACGCTGCTGTTTTTTCTGCTGCTGCCGATAATGGTCATTGCGGCAATCCCGCAAATGCTCTTTAGCTGGGGAAGTGTAAATGATGCGGAACTGATTGAGAGAAACCGCCGCGGCTCGGCATTGGTGCAGCAATATAACGATGAGATGCAAGCCTGTCCGCCCGGAGTAAACCCGGATATTTACCGCCTTATATCGATTGAATCGGTACGGTCGCGGCAGAATGTGCAGAATATTTCGCCGCTTGATATTCATAATTCGATATTAAACAGCTATACCATAGACGATAGCGGCTGTGTCCATAACAAAACGCCGGACGAGATGATGGATAGTCTGGATTTCTCTGACGATGAAAAGAACTGGGCAAATCTGATGTATGACACGCTGAATGACCAGTATCTTGACCCGGACGGCGGCTTTGCGGATAAAAGCCCGAGCTATGACGGTGCAATGCTCGGTGCGGAGGGCGAAACGCAGGTTGTGTATTACAGTCAGCTCGACAGCAGATGGGCGGATAAAGCCTACGGAAAAAGCGGTACAATCGGCGGCTCGGGCTGCGGCCCGACCTCGCTTGCGATTGCGGTGTCGACAATAACCGGGCAGAATACCGACCCGACAGAGGTTGCGGCGTGGTCAGCAAAGAACGGCTATCGCTGCGAGGGAAACGGCAGCTATCACTCGCTTATTCCAAAGGGTGCTGAGCATTACGGGCTTAATGTGGAAAAGCTCGGACGCTCGAGTGCGCGCGAGCTTGAAAAGCATTTGTCGGGCGGGCATTTGGTGATAGCGATTATGGCAAAGGGGCATTTTACGAATAACGGACACTTTATAGTCCTGCGCGGTATCACAAAGGACGGCAAAGTGTTGGTTGCGGACCCGGCAAGCTATAAACGGTCGCAAAAGGCTTGGGATATGTCGATAATATTGAATGAAGCACGCGGCACAGCCTCCGCCAGCGGACCGTTCTGGGCGGTGTGGTAGAGGAGTATTTGAATACAAGATATTAAAGACTTGCAGATTGTAGGTCTTTTTTTGCGAAAGGAGTTATGATAAACATTTATGGAATACTATATCCCCTCAAACTTTGAGGATAACGGTAAAATAGCTGGGCTGTTCGGAATACGGAATGTCATTGAGGCAGGGCTTTTGTCCCTGCCTTTTGTGTATCTTTCGTTTACACTTGTTCCGGGCGGTCTTACGTGGAAAACGATTGCCGCGGCGGTGTTTGCAATTCCAACCGGTGGAACTGCGCTGCTGGGTATCAATGACGATTGCCTGTCGGTGTTTGCAAAAAATGTGTGGCATTGGCACAAGGCAAAGAAAATATACGAGTATCGGGGTGAAGTGATTGAAAAGGGACACAAAAACGTATGAAGGCAGTACGCAGGACTGGCTGCCGATTCGCGACATAAAAAACGGGATAGTTATTTTAAAGGACGGGCGGTACATCAAAATCTGCGAGGTGCTGCCCGTTAATTTTTACTTAAAAAGCGAGGTTGAGCAGGAAAATATCATATTCTATTTCGCGTCATACCTGAAAATCGCACCGGACAGAATGCAAATCCGCGTAGTGACGCAGAGGGCGGATATTGATGAATACATAAAAAACCTTATGCAGCGGCTTGAGACGGAGCAAAATGAGCTGTGCCGCAAAATGACGGAGGACGAGGCGGCGTTCGTCAAAGGCTTGTCCGATAACACGGCGGTTAAAAAGCGGTTCTTTATCACGTTTGAGTATGTGCAGAACGCACTCTCGCATAAGGCGGTGTTTTCTGATGTTATACGGTCGCTTTCGGACGAGGTATATAAGGCTCAAAAGTTTTTGATGCAGTGCGGACTTGAGGTAATCGACTGCGATAACGGTATGTTAATAGAACTTTTGCACCGTATGATAAATAAAAACAGCTCAAGATATATTCCGCCGGGCAGCATAACAGAGGATATGATAGGCGAGGTTCACACGAGAGAGGAGAGGTGACATTGGCAAAGCTCAGCTTTAATAATGACAGTGAAAAAGCATCGGTTTTTGACAAATTAAAGACGCGGTTTAAAGGGGAAAAGGAGGAAGAAATCCCCGAACTTTGGACGGGTGCGACAACGGTGGTTGACCTTCTGGCACCGTCATCGGTGGATAACGGTAGCCGCGACTATATCGTTGCGGACGGCATATATCACACATATCTGTACGTTGCCGGCTACGGCTACCGCACAAAAACAGAGGGTGCGTGGCTGTCACCGCTTGTAGAGGCAGGTGATAATATCGGTATCAGCTTTTCCTTTAAGCGTATGCCGAGGGACAAAATCCTGTCCAGAATATCGCAGAAAACAATGTTAAACCGCAGCCGTATGCGTGAGGTCGGCGACACAAGACAGGACTATGAAGAGCTTGACAGTGCGATTTCAGCGGGCTTTTACTTAAAAGAGGGAATGAATCGCGATGGGCAGGACTTCTACTATATGACAACGCTCATTGAGGTGACGGCAGATAATGCCGAGGATTTGGAAATGCGCACAAGCGATGTCATAACGCTGTGTGCGTCGATGAATATGATTGTAAAGCGTGCGGACTATAAGCACGAGCAATGCTTTTTATCGATGCTGCCGACGCTTTCGCTTGACGCGGATATTGAGCGAAAGGCAAGAAGAAATGTTCTGACCGACTCGCTTGCGGCGGCGTTCCCGTTCTCCTCGTTTGAAATTTATGACCCGGGCGGTATATTTCTGGGGCTGAATAAATATAACAGCTCGGTGGCGATATTGGACATCTTCGACAGCGATAAGTATTCCAACGCAAACGGCTGTATTTTGGGTATGTCGGGCGCGGGAAAAACATTTTTGATGCAGCTTATGGCTCTGCGGCTCAGGCTGCAGGGGACGCAGGTGTTCATACTCGCACCGATTAAGGGACACGAGTTCGCCGATGCCTGCCGTGCAATCGGCGGCAAATATATCCGTATTGCACCGTCATCAAAGGATTGTATAAATATTATGGAAATCAGAAAGGCAAGCATCTCGACCGACTGTGAAATAAAGGACGATGACCGCGGCGATTCGGTTCTGGCGGAAAAGCTGCAAAAGCTGATGATTTTCTTCTCGCTCATAAAGCCGGATATAACGCAGGACGAGCTTAACTTGCTTGACAGTGCGGTGATACGGACGTATAAGGCGTTCGGGATAGACTTTGATAATAAGTCGCTGTTTGCGGCAAAGGGAAAGTTTAAGAAGATGCCGACGCTGACCGACTTATATAACGAGCTTACATCGCAGCCGGAAACGAAAAGCCTTGCACTTATGCTTGAAAAATTTGCGGTCGGCTCGCTTTCCGGGTTCGGCGGCGAAACAAATGTAGACCTTGATAATAAATATATCGTGCTGGATATTTCGGAAATGACCGAGCATTTAAAGCCGCTCGGAATGTTTATGGCGCTCGATTATGTTTGGGATAAAGCTAAGGAAAGCCGTATCAGGAAAAAGGTGATTTTTTTGGACGAGCTGTGGACGTTAATCGGTGCCGGCTCGAACAGAATGGCGGCGGATTATGTGCTTGAAATATTCAAGGTTATCCGCGGCTACGGCGGTGCGGCAATCGCGGCAACGCAGGATATAGGCGACTTTTTCTCGCTTGATGACGGCAAGTACGGAAAGGGCGTCATAAATAACTCGCGGATAAAGTTTATTTTGCAGCTTGAAGAGGACGAGGCATTTGCCGTGCAGAAATATATGTCGCTGTCGGACGAGGAAACGATGCAGATTATCCGAAACCGCCGTGGTGAAGCACTTTTGTGTGCGAACCGCAATAAGGTCTGCATTGAGGTAAAGGCGTCGCCGGCGATGTATTCGCTGTTGACAACGAAAAGAAGTGATTTGGAAAAAAGGGTAGGGAAAAATGGACGAATATAAGAAAACAATAAATACACTGCAAGAGCGGAATGTCAAGGTATTGCAGTGCCTTTCGCGTATGCTGATGTCAAACAGCCTGTCGGGCGAGACGCAGGCAAAGCTGATGGACGATTACCTGTGTGAGCTGGAAAACCTGTGCATCACATCAAGAGTAACGCTCGAAAAATTCCGCCGCGACCGACGCACGGCTGCAGCGCCGAAAGGTGCGTGCATATCCGGGCTTTGCGGCAGCTGCGAGGTGACGGGCGAGGGCTGGCTGCACATAACGCTGAATATGCTGCTGCCGAACTGCCGCCACAGAATAAGCGGATATATCGGCGATACAATATCGCGGCTTTTGACGGAATATCCGTATGAGCTACCGCATTTTGAAAAGGCGTTTTTAGCGATTGTGGAATACTGCAATCTGAAAAATCACAACGCACTCGATAACGATAACAAGGGCTGGAAGATGATACCGAACAGTCTGAAGGGGCGGGTGATTAAGGACGATACCCAGTTCGACCTGGACATCGGACTCTTTACAAAAGTGTCGGATAATTTATCCTGCGAAATCTGGCTTATGCCGCCGGAGGACGCGGGAATTTTTATGGAAAACTTAAATTCCGACGCATTTCCTTACGGGGGACAAACCGGTTTTTGATGTGCCTATTGCGGGCAGCAAAAATACCGCTTTCGTCCCCTGTAATAAACAGCCGAAAAAGCAAGCTGCAATGCGGCTTTCGGGACACGGCAAAATTCGGTTTTTTAATTTTTGTCGCACTAATGTGCTTAGAGGGGACGAACGTATGATTTTGGACAATTTTGACAGCAGAGTTTTAACTTTATGCGGACTTTGCAGATATATCCCGACGGGGCTTTCCGGACGGTTCAAAACAAAGCTTTTTAACCGTGAAATGATAAATAACTTGCAGGTACACGGACTTGTAAAACTGCTCGGTAACGGAAAGAGTTTTAAGCTGACATATGATGGGCTTAACGTTCTTGCAGAGATGGGATATAGCTTTGCACAGGATAACAAAACCGACACGAAAAGAAAAGGGTACGGGCGAAAACTGAAAAACGCGGAGCTTAATATCCTGCTTGACCTTGCAGGAATAGAGGTGACCTGTAAGGAGGCGGGAGAGCTTGCAGGAAAAGAAACGGGGTATATAACAAGTCTTGCATCACGTGCGGACGGAGGGAAGAAGGCTCTTGCAGGAACGAGGTTTGCAGGAATACTTAAACTTCGGGACACGGCATATATAGCGTATGTCCCCCTTGCAGAGAATGAATGGTTGATACCCGGATATGAAAGGGAGATATTTTTGTCGCAGGTATCGGCTATGGGGAAAATCCGGAATGTGTGCGTACTCCTTGCAGGAACAACGCTCGATGAACTGTATGACTGCCTGATGCAAAAAGGCGAAGTCGGGGCATACGGGCGCAGACACTACCGCGACGCGTTGGAGGAAATGGGAACGGAATATGCACTTGTGCCGCTTAATGCAAGCGGTGTAATACAAATGCGTGTGATGGGTATTCCCGACTATGAGCAGCGGATTTTGAACGCGGTGGGCGGTACAGACAGTATTGTCGGTATCGATATGAATATCGGTAGGATAAGACGCGAGCTGGGACGGATAAAGGGCGAGGCAAAGCTTGTGTGTATGACATTTCAGAAAAATATGCTGCTGCGTCTGCTTGCGGAGTTTGACTGCCCGAAATGCACCGTTGCGGCGATTGACGAAAAAGGAATGTGCGGAATATTCCCCGAAATAACCGAAAAGCCGGAACGGAAACCGTACCTTACAAAGGAGGGAAAATATATTGAAGCTGCTGCGAAAAATACAAAAGCACTTAATGCGAACCGGAAAAATCCGTAGACGGATACTGAAGATAAAAGAGTATTTTGCGTATTATGCAGCCTGTGCGGCTGCGGCGATGTATCTTTACGGGATATTTGCGAATGTGTTTAAAAATGCAACGCATAACTTTCGCACGGGTGAGAGCGTAAAACTGCTGTCATTAAATCCGATAAAATGCTTTTTAGCCGTATTCTCGCCGCAGGGGCTGGGGACGGCTTTTTTTATTCTTATAATGTACGCACTTGTGTCGGGAAAGTGGCTGCACTACATAACCGGCGTTAAGATAACGAAGGACGAGAGGAATTTTGATATTTCAAATGAGGGCACGCACGGCACGTCCGGCTGGATGAGCGAGAGAGAAAGGGAAAAGGTTTTGCAGCTCGGCTCTGCCGATAAGTTGCCCTGTCCGATACTGTGCAAGATAAAGGACAGCGTTTATGATGATGACCGTTTTGCAGATTATGCCGGGCTTAGAACAGATGCCGGACTTAACAGCCATACAATGGTCTACGGTGCATCAGGTTCGGGTAAATCACGCGGATTTGTAAAGCCGTTCATTTTGAAGATGGCAAAATTCAAGGCGGACAGACGCGAGAGTATGATACTGGTTGACCCGAAAGGCGAATTCTTTGAGTCGATGTCGGAATTTTTGCGAAAACAAGGGTATGTGGTAAAGGCATTTAACCTTTTGGATATGGAAAATTCGGACGGCTGGAACTGCATAGGCGAAATAGGCAATGATACCGATATGGTGCAGTCGGTCGCGGAAATAATCATCAGAAATACAGCTGACAGCGAGCAAAAGGCAGACTTCTGGGACAAAGCGGAAAAGAACCTGCTAATCGCACTGATACTGTACGTGCAAAGTATGCGTGACCCGGTAACAAACGAGCTTTTGCCGATACACGAGCGATCGCTCGGTACGATATATAAAATGATTTCGACCGAGGGGCAAAAGAGCCTTGATATGAAATTTCAGCGGCTGCCGATTGACCATCCGGCACGTGCACCCTACGGCATATTCAAGCAGGCGGCGAGTAATCTGTGGGGCAATATCTTCATCGGTCTCGGCTCAAGGCTCAGCGTGTTCCAGAATAAGCTGGTCGATACGATTACGAAATACCATGAGATTGATATGGAACTGCCGGGCAAACAGCCGTGCGCGTACTTCTGCATAATATCGGCACAGGACTCGGCGTATGAGTTTTTGTCATCGCTGTTTTTCTCGCTGCTCTTTAAGCGGCTGACCGACTTTGCAAGGAAACACGGCGATGAACGCGGCAGACTGCCCGTGCCGGTGAATTTTGTTATGGACGAGTTTTGTAACTGCGGAAAGCTTTTGGATTTCAAAAAGACAATTTCGGTTGTGCGTTCATACGGCATAAACTGTCATATCATTGTCCAGAGCATCGCACAGCTTGCCGACAGGTATCCGATAAAGGAATGGGAGGAGATAGTCGGAAACTGCGACACGCAGTTGTTTTTGGGGTGTAATGACACTATGACGAGCGAGTTTATATCAAAACGCTGCGGAAATGTGACGATACAGCTGACGAACAGTATGTCGCCGCAGACACCGCTGTTTTCGCCGATAACGCGTGAGGTGACGGGCTACCGTCAGACAAAATCGAACACAATGCGCCCCTTAATGTACCCGGAGGAGGTGCTGCAGCTTGATAACCGTGAGTGCCTGCTTTTGATACGCGGGCAAAAGCCGATAAAGGCGTTTAAGATAATCCCGGAGGAAATATCGGCGTTTAAGGAACTGGAATATACGCGTATAAGCGACTATATCCCGAAATGGCGCCGGGAGGAAGAAGCGCCTCCGCGGCCGGTGCAGGAAGATATACCAATCATACCGGACGAACCGATAGAAGAAAAGCCGATACAGGTGTCGCTCGAGGAAACGGTATTCGACCCGGAGATGTGCACTGCTGCGGATATTTTAAACGAGTAGGGAGGAATGACTATGAATGAAGTATATAAAATAAATGACATAATAAGCTGTGAATTTTTGAAAATTCCGAAAAGTATGTTTGCAAATGAAGAATACAAACGTCTGTCGTCCGACGCAAAGCTGACCTTTGCACTGCTGTTCGACAGGCTTTCGCTGTCCAAGCTGAACGGCTGGATAAACGAAAAGGACGAGGTGTATCTGATTTATACGCGTGAGGAAATCGCGGAGGATTTGGGTATTACATATAAAAAGGCGATTGCGGCGTTCCGTGAATTAATCGGTGCGGAGCTGGTATGCGAGACCCGCCGCGGACGTGGTTTTCCGAACAGGATATATATTGCAAAGCCGAAACTTTCGCAAAAGGACGCAAAAGACTATGTGCAAAAGGAAAACAAGAACTGCCGAAACGGCATATCTTACCGGGAAAAAATTGAGCAAGATATGTCAAACGGGAATATCAAGAACTGCCAAAACGGCATATCAAGAACGGCGGATATTGCACATCAAGACCTGCCGAATCAGCACACAAATCATAATAAAATAAATAAAACTGAATTAATCAAGAATGATTACAGTCAGTCTGTCGGTCAGTTTGACAAGATACTGGAAAATTGCCGTATAGACACATTCCCGGAGGACGAGCAGAAAATCCTGTATGACGCACTTGAGAGAATGTATTACAGCGAACGCTTGCGTATCGGGACTGCGGTGTACCCGAATGAAAAGATACGTAGCCGTATGTGCGAGCTTGACGTTACAACGCTTGAGAGTGCGGTGGCAAAGCTGCATAAAAACGATAAGCCGATAAAGAATTACCAGGGGTATTTAATGAGCGTGATTTTTAACTGTTTAACCGATGATTACGCACAGGCGGCGGTCGATCCGTTTTTGAACAGTGTGCGGAAAAAGGAATGAAGGGGTGATGATTATGTTCTATAACCCGTACCAGCGGTACATAAAGGAACTGCTAGACGAATACGGTGCATTGACAAAGGAACAGCTGCGACGTGCGGTTAATATCCGGTTTTGGCGGAATTTCAAAAGCATAGACGCATACCTTGAGCAGATGTGCCGGTTCGATGATTTCAGTATGCAGGGCGGCTTGATGCTGCCGGGCGGTACGCCGCCCGATTATGATGTGGTGCGTGCGTTTGAGGTGCTTTTGTGCTTTCTGACTGATAATGTGCGGCATTACAGGGCGAAGGGCTGTGCAGCGATACGGTTTGTTGTGCCGGGTGATACGCACGATAAGGATATATGCATTATCCCGGTAAGGCAGGGAAGTGAAAAATCGGTGTCTGACTATGCCGATGATAAGTTTTCGGACGATAAATGCGAGGTGGTTATATTTCTTGTGGACGAAAAGGAGCAGATAGGAAAAATCAAAACAGGCTGTAACTGTAAATTTGCTACGGTTACGGCGGGCGGAACACAATTTTTTAAGAGATAAAAGGAGGAGACGATGATGAAGAAAAGTATTGCGGAACTGGACAGAGAGCTGACGGCTGAAGAACGCGAGGAGTGGCAGGCGATATATGCGTCGCAGAAAAGTATGTCGGTAATGACGGGCGAAGTGTCCGGCGTTGATGTGCACGAGTTTAAGATTGTACCGAAAGGTAAGAGAAAGGCTGTGCCGCAGACGATCAGATGTTTGATTGTGATTAAGTACAGGGTGAAGATAATCATACCCGAAACGGAGGTTTTTACGGCGGAAACTGAGGGAGGACACGTGCTGCATTCGATGTGCGGTGCAAATGTCCCCTTTGTTGTAACGCATATCGAGCGTGAGGCGGGATTTGCAATAGCGTCGAGAAAGCTTGCACTTGAAAAAATGCAGAAGCTGACCGACAGGCGAGAGGGCTTGCCCGGCAGAACTGTCGCGGTTGATGTTGTGTCGGTGGGCAGGAATGTCTGCACCGTAAATTTCGGCGGCTATGACGTTATGCTGGCACAGCGCGATGTGAGCTATAGCCTTGTGCCGGATTTGCGAACAAAACTAAAGCCGGGCGATAGGAAAAGAGCGGTAATAAAGGAATTTAACCCGGAAGAGAAAGTATTGACGCTGTCGATTAAGGAAACCACTCCGCACCCGTTTGACGGCATAGAAATGCGACACCCGCTGCACTCGACGCGGATTGCGAAGATAATCGGAAAATACGGCGGCGGTGTGTTCTGCCGGCTGTATGATGATATAACCGATGTGCTGTGTTCGTATGAGTCAATGCAGTATGACGGCGATTACCGCGTGGGCGATACGGTGGAAATCGTGATTACGAAGTATAACACGGATAAAAAACTGGTTTACGGTAAGGTTTTGCGTAAGATGCACTGAATAAAGGGGCGGCAATGCCGCCCTGATTTTTTTGAAAGGAAGTGTAAATATGACTGATTCAGGTAAGCAGCTGTGTCCGGTGTGTAAGACAGGACGCGATATGAAAAGGCTTGACCCGAAAGAACCGGTATGCCCGTTTATGTGTATGCACGATGGCAAACGGTGTGCAAAATTTGTAAGGCTTAAAGAGTTATTTTAATAATTCGTCATAAGTGGTATCCAATACTTCTTTGATTGCTTTTAATTGGCTTGCGTAAATGTGTTGGATACCACGCTCGATTTTAACGAGGGATTCTCTGGTCATATCAATACCAAGCAGTTGTAATTTTACAACCATTTCTACCTGTTTGATTTTCTTTTGTTTGCGTATTCTGCGAATGTTTTGCCCTATTTGTATTGTATCTTGTTTTATTTTCTGTTCTTGCATTATGGTTAATTATCCTCAATATCAACCAACTTATACATAGGTATATTTAAAACTTCCGCAATTGTGAACAATGTTTTTAAAGACGGACAAAAGTAACTGTTAGGACCTTCAAGCTGTGAAATGTAGCCGGCAGATAAATTGCAGCTTTCCGCAAGTTCCTCTTGTGTCATACCGCTTAGCTTGCGATAATACGATATTTTCAGACCTATTTTTATTAAATTCATTTTATACTGACTATCTAACATAATATATACCTCACTTTTAATATATTATAGTCTATTTACAAACTAATTATTATATGGTATTATATAGTAAACATTAGATATAATATAGGAAAACATAAAAGGAGTATTATAAATGAATAATAATATTGAGCATAGCTGTTGTTTTACGGGACACAGACCGGAAAAGATGACATATTCCGAAATCGAAGTAAAAAGAAAGCTTGAACAGGCGATTGACGCTGCAATTTGTGACGGGTACACAACCTTTATAGTCGGTATGTGCCGCGGTGTTGACCTTTGGGCAGGGGAAATAGTGGTTAAGAAAAAAATTAAAAATCCGGGACTGCACCTTGTTGCGGCAATTCCTCACCCGGGATTTGAAAAGCGATGGCACAAGGCAGACCGGATTTTATATCATTTTGTGCTTGACAATGCAGATACCACAAGAATGATAAGTGCGGAATATTCAAGAGCCTGTTACCAAAAGCGGAATGAATGGATGTGCGACAGAGCCTCGCGGCTCATCTCGGCATATGCCGACATACCCGGCGGCACGCGAAATACAGTAAACTATGCAAAAAGCAGCGGCTTGGACATTATAAACATATTCAGTTCCTGATAAATGTGCAGTTTTACAAATATTTAATGCGTTTATTGCGAAGATTTAAAATGTATGATATAATACAAATAATGGAATGATTTGTAAAAACATTACTTACAAAAGGAGACATTTATGGGGAAATGTATTACATTGGGACAAGACTGAAACTTGCATGATTTGCAGGTTTTTGGTCTTGTCCTTTTTATTTTACAAAGGGGGAAATGTATATGAAAGATAAACAAAGAAAAGCGGCTGCAATTCTTGCAGCAATAATGCTTGCACCGGCAGCAACATATGCAGATGTACCGGAAGTGAGCATCACTGAGGCACAGGAACGCATTAATTCCGGCGTCGATAATTCAAACTTACAAGTTGAGGTTACAACACAAATAGGCGATGAAAAAACTACGATATTCACCGGTAAATTAAAGGACTATGACAACGGTGCGTGGGTAAACATTGATTTTTCGGGCATCGGCTTTGCGATAATTTTTGAGTGGAGCGAGACCTTGAGTGCACCCGTATACATTACTCCGCTGCGGACTGCGGAAAATCAGGCAGCTGCCCTTCCTGCGAGAAGGAATTCAGCCGGCATAATAAATACGGCTGACGGCTTATCGCTTTCATCGCAAATAAAAATCAATGGTGTGAATGTTGGCGAAAAGGGCTTGAGAATTATCAATAATGCGCAAATGGACTGCCTTTTCGGGCTGAAAAACAGTACTGCAAATGACCGGACAATATCTGTTATTCTTGCAACATATACAAGCGACGGCAGATTATATACAGTAAAAAGAGTACAGCTGCCGACACCGGCAGGTCAAAACGGCAATGCAAGGCTTATATACCATTTTGATACGGAGAACGAATACAGTGCAAGACTGATGTTTTGGGACTCTTTAGCCGGAATGTTCCCGATAAAAACGGCTGTTAATTTTGACGGCGAAAGCGGTATCAACGCGTACTATTATGACCCTGATAACCGCTTGATACAAGTGAACAAAGCAAACGGAAAATCCGTGTTTTACGCCTATGACAATATGGGAAATTTGCTTAGCAAAACAGTCGGAGGTGCAGAATGAAAAAGAAAGTTATATCAATAATATTGACAGCCTCAATGATTTGTGCACCGCTTACGGCTTTTGCCAAAAGACTGGATATTGAACTTGGCAGCGAATACAACAATGAATTTGCATTTGATATTGAAAATTCAGATGTTCCGTTGATAGAAAGACCGTCAGAGATGCCGGATTTGCCTGCGATGCAGAAAGCTGCGGCACATTTTGACAGCATATCGCCGTACACCGGCAAGCTGCCCGAAATTCCTGTAGACAACAGTCCGATTGAAATATCCGGCGGCATAAATTCAGCGGGGACGGCACTTTTCAGCAATAGTGTAGCCGGCACAGACACAGAGCATCGTCTTGGTGTTATTAACGGCAGAGACTCCTTTGCACTGCAAAACCAAACCGGAAGATATGGCTTTGTAGGTGATAATATCGGCGCGGAGTACATAGACCCGATGACCGGTAATTTAATTGTTACCGAAACGGACTTGGTGCTGCCGGGCGTTGACGGATTGGATTTACGGCTTGAAAGATATTACAGCCTTGCAGAGGCTGAACTGTATACAAAAACCTCCGGTATCAAAATGAATGGAAAAAACTTTTCAATGCCACAGGGTACATATGTTGTAACGGAATCGGTATATAACAAGGAGACCGCCGAAACGAGTACATACCAATATCCGTGTGCAACCGAGAGTGAGGCAAAACTGCGAAAAGAAGAAATTGAAAGCCGTGACACGGACGGCGGTAACTTCATATACAGTGCGTCATATTCAAAGTGCAGCGAGGGCGACGAGGTGTATGTTCCGTATTACTACACCTCCGAAATCACCGCAACAAGCTATCAGCGTGAGAGGTATAATCTCGGTGCCGGCTGGTCATGGAGTTTTCCGTCGGTGCAGATTATAAAGGATAATTATGATGATACTTCTGAAATCCCTAAGGGACTCTACTACCATGACGGCAAGGGCGGCGTTATGGAGGTGGAATATAACGGCGGCGACTATTCCTTTGCAAATTATGTAGGTGGCGATATTACCTTTGAGGACTATTTTGATTATGACGGGAGCATATGCACATCGGGACGTATTGACTATATCGTAAGCGACGCCGACGGCAGAAAATACTATTTCGGCTCCCGCGGTGAGCTTTTAACTATCTGCGACAGATTTGGAAATAAAATCACATTCAACTATACCGCAAAGAATTTTTACGGATCGAGAAATTGTCCTATTATATCATCGATAACCGACAGCGTGGGGCGCAGGGTTCGGTTTTCGTACAATGAGGGCGGGGACTATGAGGACATCACCCTTACGGTTACATCACCGCTTGAGCAGGGCGAGGAAATAGTGCTTTCCTACGAAAAGAAAATGGTTGAGGTAAACCGCGGCGGCGAAACGCTGTCAACCGAGCCGGTGCTGACGTCATTTACCAATGCAATAGGCGAGGTGACGAGCTATTATCCGGCAATGATTGACGGCTCGCAAAAATATGCAAACTCCGTAAGTTTCACTTTTGCCGGCAAATCGCTTAATTCCGGATTTGTGGCAAACACAAGCGGCAACTGCAATAACCTTGTCTATCTTCTCGGGAATATTATAAGACCGCGGTCGGATACGTATTATCAATATGAGCTGACCGAGAGAAATCTCGGACACAGCGGAATATCCGAGGCGTACCGGACAACCGAACGCGGAGATTATGAACTGACTGTTTCAAACGACAATAAATTGAATGAATCGCATTTTAAAAACCGCGTCAGATATAAATACACCGGTGACTACACAGCGTATCCCAGGAACTGCTCTGCATCGGCTGTGCAAGACGGAAAGAGCGTCTGCACAACGCGTGAAATTCATGAAAAGTCAAGCATACGGCGTGATTTTTACAAGCATGACGGGGCTGTTCTGCTTAAATACACCTCCGCGGCATATGATAACCCTGTCGGCAATGCACTCAATATTAATTATGTAGTGACCGACTATCTGCAAAAGCGTCCGGTACGTACAAATATAACCTATTCAAACGGAAGTCATTCATATGAATCTTATGTGCAAAACGGCTTTGAAACAAGGCAGAATAAGGCATACGGACGCATAACGCTTGAAACCCAGGAAGTAGACTATGACACCGTAATCGGTTCGGCACGCGAAAAATACGGGACGTCTTACACCTATGACGCACAAACCGGATTTATGACGAGTAAGGCGTGGTATCGTGATTTGAATACAAGGTGCATTGAACGATATAAATATAATGACCAAAAACGCCTTTCGCAAATTACTGCTGCCGACGGTACGCAGACACGCTATGACTACGAATACACATCGGACGGACGGGTGTCAAAGAAAACAACGACAACAGTAAACGGTGCGGACAGCTTGGTTGTGGAGGAAATCTATACCGCCGCGACAGGCTATGCATACCCCTCGACGGTAAAGAGAACCGTGGGCGGAAAAATGTCGCAGACCGCGTACACCTATAATATGCTTATGGGTACGGTCAGCTCGCAGACCGATAATGACGGAAACTCAACATATTTTGAGTATGATAAACTCGGACGAGAGACGAGAATAGTCTACCCGAAATATGCGGCGTACAGCGATTTCAACGAAAAAGATGTGGATATTCTTCCGGTAGAGAATATCCGATATGTCACGGTCAGCCGCAGCGATTATGCCGGTATAACCGATGAAAAGCTTATCGCACAAGAGATTAAATCAACGCTCAGATACTATGATGTATCGCAGATTGATACAGAAAAACCTACAGATACGGAGCTTGCCGTATGCAGCCTGTATTATATCAGCGATGAGGTCAATTATTATATGGGCACAGGTGAGCTGATTGAGAAAAATGTTATCGATAATGTCGGCGGCGTGTCGGAATATCTCACAACAAGCTATATTTATGACACCAAAAACAATATTAAGACCACAATTGACCCGGACGGAAACCAAACTAAGGAATACTATGATGACTTGGACAGATGTGTAAAAATTGTGGATATATTTGACAATCAGCATATTACAGAGTACAATAGAGATAGTATTGATGCAGGTTTTTGTGCGATGTCATATTTTATGGCAAGCGGCGAAACTCAAAAGCAGAACATATCCGAACAAAAGTATGACCGTATGCAGCGAGTGGTGAGCGAAAGGGCATACGACAGTTACCCGGATAGCTTTTCAGAGGTACAGTATACATATGATATTGCCGGGAATGTGACAGGTATCACCGACGCAAAGGGTTACACAATACAAAATTCTTACGATAAGCTCAATCGCTGCATTGCATCAGAAAATGCAAACGGCGAGACCGTACAAAACAGCTATGATATTTTCGGGAATATCAAAAAGCAGATGATAACCGCACAAAACGGTGAGGAACATATCCTGTATCAGAGAGAATATGACGGCGAGGGCAGACTGATTTCGGACACGGATAACAGTGTGAACAGCAATACGTATACGTATAATGCACTTGGTCAGCTTGAGCAGATGCAGGACAAAAACGGCAGACTGCATAATTCTGAGTATAACGCGGCAGGTGTCTGCGACAGAAACTACATTGTAGACACGGACTCCGAACTGTCGGACGAACAGTATCAATATCTGACGCCGTTCAGTGCATCGATGACAATTAAGATAAACGCAAGCTATAACCCCGAAACGCAGAAATATTCAGGAAGTTTTTCCGAGGTAAGAAATACATCGTATTCGCCGACGGGCAAGCTGCTGACGGACAAATCAAAATACTATTATGCGACAGGTGCCGAAAACGTGTTTTTCCAGCCGCAAACCGGCTATACTTATGATAATATGGGCAATGTGACGTCTGCAACCTATTCGTGCGTTGATGATGTCAACCAAAGAAAATATACGCTCGGCACATATTGGGAATATGATAAAAACCGAATTTCACGCGTACAGGTGACAGACGGTGCAAAGGATAGCTCAGACAACGCAAATGCAAGCTATGAATTTTATGCCGACGGCAAGCTGAAGTCGGTCACCTATCCTCCTCTTTCGGACGGAAGTGTTTTAAAGTCGGTGTATACCTATGACGGACTTTCTCGGCTCAAAACGCTGACAAATACAAAAGGCTCGACTGTGCTTTCGGAATATAGCTATGAATATGACAAGAATAACAATATTGTCTCGGTTGCCGAAACGGTTGACGGCGTGCAGAAAAATACGTCATTCACGTATGATAAGCTGAACCGTATCGCAAGCGTTGCCGGGGATAAGGGTGCGGATTCGTACTACGAATATGATTTTCGCGGAAACAGAAAGGCGAACTTTGAGCAGATAGATTTTCTTGCGGAGAAATCTGCGGCGTATCAGTATGATATTTATGATGATATGACGCGTGCGACAGTTGACGGCGATGTGACTAAGGCAGCATACGGAATAAACGGCAGCCGGTTTGTAAAACGCGAAAATTCCGATATGCCGACGTATTTCATCTATGATAAAGACGCACGGCTTGTTGCAGAAGCGGCGCTTATGTATGTCACGATAGATTCCGAGCGGAAAGTTGCCGTGCACCCGATACGTCAGTATATCTGGGGACCGGACAGAGTGCTTGCCCAGATTGATTTTCTGACCGGCGAAAGCTACTATTACCTGTATAACGGACACGGCGATGTAATTCAAATCGTTGATATGGACGGAAATATAGTAAATCGGTACGATTATGACGTTTGGGGCAATTTTATAACCAAAGATGAAACGGTGCATAATCCGTTCACGTATTTCGGACAGACGTATGATGAGAGTACGGGGCTTTACTATCTTCGTGCACGCCATTATGACCCGACAACCGGCAGATTCACCCAGCAAGACCCGGCGGAAGACGGGTATAACCGGTATGTTTACGGAAATAACAATCCGGTTATGTATGTGGATCCGAACGGCGAAGTTGCTATGATAGCAGGGATAGCAATTACCGGAGAAATGCTAACGTTAATTGGCACAGGCGTTGTGGTACTTGGATATTTAGCCAGCAAAGCTTTTATTAGGGCATTTACTGAGGCAGTTAATTTAGGTAATACCATTAGAAATAGTATTATATACGCAAAGGGCAAAGCAAAAGCACCAACTCCGCCATCAAAGTTAAAAAATGGAGATAAGATTAAAACTCCTGATACTCATTCAGATGAATTTAAAAAAAATAAGGATGGCTCATACACGCATAAAAAGACAAAATGGAATTTTAGAAAAGATACTTTGCATAAAGATGGACATTGGGATGCCTCGCCAAGTGGAAAAAATGGTGATTATATTAATGTAAATGCTGATGGGACAATAAGATGAAACGGAGATATATTTTATGAGAATAGTTGCTAAAGCAGGTATGGATAAAATTTTGACAGATAACAAAATGAGGGATATAATAAATGACAAAAATGCAGTGTCAATATATCACAAAAACAACTGGGATCACTTAGTTGTGCATTGGGGCGAAAAAAATGAAAATCAAACACCGTCATATATTGATTTTTTCTTTGATGCGGCTTATATGGTGGGATTCTTCAGACGATTTCTTGATGATTTAGATTTTAAATATGCATATTTATCATCAATATTCCCGAAAGCTTATAAATTACGAACAAATGATGATGATGTGAGTAGGGATGTATATGATGAATACCGTCGACTATTTAAAAAATTGGGACTAAAGATTAATACTTCAAAATCAATAATGATGACAAAGGAAGAAATAATAAATTGGTGTGACAGATTTAGTGTGGCAGGGTTTATGGGGTTGTCTGAGTTTTATTTGATAATTCCGGAGCAAAAAATAATAATTGAGGCACATCATCATATGAACTATGTGATTTATGCGAAAGATAAGGAGAAAGTTCTTTCGCAAATTGCTGTCCACGGCTATGACGGAAACATCAAATTAAGAGAGGAATGAAGTATGGACTTGATGCCGGTATATTGACGCTGAAAAGAGGATAATAAATGGATATATTTATTAAAACATATAAAGCAATTACCAAGTCTGCCTTCAAAGAACTCGGCTTTAAAATTTGCAAAAATAATTATTACAGAATAATAAATGATGTTTTTCAAAGCTGCTCACTGCACCGTTCTATCGGCGGTAATAATGCAACTATAGAGTTTGTGGTTTTACCGCTGACAAATGGGTACTTGATTACAAAAGATACCTGTGGTACAGATCACATAAAAAACTTTTTTGATAACTATTCGTGGTATGAGTATGAAAGAAATAAGAATGATATGCAACGTGCGATATCTGATATGCCGGAAGATGTTGAAAAATATCTTTTCCCTTTCTTCGAAGAAATGAATTCGTGTAAGTCTATTTATAACGAAATTAAATCCGGAAATATGAAATTTATAAGCGAGGATGCTAAACTGTCGGTAGCTTTAATGATGGGTGATTATTCTATGGCGGAAGAATGTATGAAGAATCGTATTGAGCAGAGTGAATGTGCATATAAACGTAATATGGAATGCGGTCTGGGCGAGGAATACGCTGCTAAGATGGAAAAGATTATCATAGAAGAAAAAACATTTTTAAAAAAGGTGCAAGAGAAGGATGATGCTTTTTTTCAATGCTGGTTGACTGAAAATCAAAAAAATAATATGCAGGCGTTTAAGAGGATATGAAATGAAAAATATATATTTTTTACATAAGAAACATATATCAGTAACCCCATATCTGGTTTTTTCTTATATTATAGCGTGTGTTTTAGTATTTGCCATAATGATGAGAGGTGGGAATGCGGTTGCTATTGGCATATTATCAATATTAACATTAATAACAGCAGTATTAGTTAAATATGATAAAAGCAGTGGAGTTTATATTGACGATAAACAAATATGTTACCGGGGACTAAAGAAGAACTACTATAGCATAGGTGATATAAAAGGAATAAAAATTATAAAGTCATATAGTGCAGGCGGCAAATACAGAGGATTTTACGAATTAAAAGATAAAAGCGGGTATTTTCTGTATACAGCCTTTTTCTTAAAGCAAGTGAATGATGAAATTAAGGTATATGAAAAAGGTGATTTGTGGTTTGCACAAGAATTTAAAAAACAAATATTATGCTCGTCTGTTTATGACAAAGATGCTATAAAATATATTCAAGAAGAAAATCCAAATATTATTGTAGTTTGTTGAGGTGAATACTGAAAGTAGTGTAATCGCATTTGTTATAAGAACTAAACATTATAGAAAAGGAATGATATTTGATGAATGTGAAACGTAGTGTTTTCTTATCAATTGTACTATTTATTATATATTTAGTATTAGATTACATAAACATTGCGGAAGTGCTGGGGCTTTCCATTAATAATATAAATATTGATATATTTAGTGTAATATTTAACACGACAGTAGTAATTATTTTGTATTGTATAACTTTTTATTATATTGATTTCAGACAGCTGGTAAAGGATAAGAATTCAAAGGATACGGCAGAAATATTATAAAAAAGAACATACGAAGAGTGTTTACTAAATATGGATTTTTTAAATAAGAGAGACATGGTTTCAAAATATATTCTTCCCAAAATTGACGGAAATACTCTGACGTCCGAAAGCAAGGTGTTAAATAATTTTAAAACCGGTCCGTTTTATTCGTTTGAAATAATTATGACTCTATCTTCCGGTGGATACATTTCAAAACGTGACCTGGATGAATATTTAGAAATTAAAACAAAATACCGTGGTTTTATAGAATTAAAAATAGTATTTTATGACTTGACAGAGGCTAAATATCCGGAACAGCAAATAATGATAGATAAAATAAACAATGACGAAAAAGAATTAAGGCAAAAGTTACATAAATTAGTAATGTAAAGGGAACTTATTATGAAAAAACTATTATTAATGTGCATTTCGTTATTAATGCTGCTTGGCAGCTTAACCACAGCGTTTGCGGCGGAAAATATTCCGCAAATATCGGGAGTTGATGAATTTTTAGACAAGATATGCTTGCGCGGTGATGCTAATGCGGCAATAAGAGAAAAAATGCAGGAAACGTATCAAGCACATCTTGAAGAGCTGATACCTCAAATAATGGAGAATCCTGATTATGCAAAACTAAAGATGGGTATAGAAATCGGAGACGATGAATATGAAATAGCACAAATACGTGAAATGTTTGCACTTGATATGAATACAACGCTGTTAAACAGCCATATCATAACAAATGAATACTTAAATCAATATTCAAAAGAACATAGTCTTTCATATTTGTTTTCTGATGTAAATGTGTATGAGGTTGATTGTAAGGTTCACGGCAGAGCAACATTTACGGAAGATGGAACTTATGAAGTAATATCGTCGAGAGTCTTAGCTGATGACGGTGTGTATGATTATCTTAATACTGGAACGCGGCTTAAGAAAGAATTGGCAGCAAAGGGCGAAACTGCTGTTCGTGATATAAGGCTTTTTGATATGGGCAATATGACATTTTTATATGTTCAGTGTGATTTGAATGAATATTTGGTAAAATTACATGATTATAACAGTAGGATTTTACCCAAAATAGAATTGTATGTGCTATACGAGGCGAGCGAAGTAATGAATGCTTTTGATGATACAGAGGTACAAAATTCTTCTTATTCACAAGTTTTAGCGAGATGTGTGCTTGATACTAAACCCACATATGCGACCGAGGCGGAAAGCCTACAAGCAGACGGTTTGCTGAAAGGTAATGAAAAGGGACTTGATTTGTTAAAGCCGCTTACAAGAATAGAGGCGACAGCAATACTTGTTCGTGCAATGGGATATGAAGATGCACAAACTTCCGACACATCATACTTTACTGATATTCAAAGCGACAATTGGGGTGCTAAATATGCGAATATCGCAAAGGACAAAGGCATAGCCTCGGGCGTTGGCGATGGTATGTTCGCGCCGAACGATACAATTACCGCCAGCCAGTTTGCAACACTAATACTGCGCAATATGGGCGAAAATCCCGATTGGCAGACTGCGATAGATACCTTTGTGGAAAGAGGTCTTATTACATCTGAGCAGGCGGAAAAAATGGATTTATTCACACGCGGCGATATGGCAAAGATTATCTATGAGGCAAAACAGAGAAATATGTTTTAATGAGGAATACATATTATGAGAAGGGGAACGATGAGGTTCCCCTTCGTTAAAATGAAATTGTTCATATTGCAGGCTGTTCTAAAAAGTTTTTGGTTAGCCAAACCAAAAATAAATTGGTTTTTTCTAATATTGTATCAAATACATTAATATAATTTTCGGTGTCTAAGCTAAACCACTCTGCAATTTTTTTATAATTATTACCTTTTCGGTGTCCGGTTGCGGAAGAACGAAGATTTTGCAAATGTCTTAAAAAATCTATATGTGTAGCATACGCTGCAAGGTTGTTTTCTTCAAACCATCGTTCTGCCACTGATATACTTCCTTTTAATTTTTTACCATTTGTTTCCAAGGGATCTTTTAATAACTTCAGTATTTCTTTTCCGTTAATTGAATCAATGGTTGTTTTTACCAATGACAACACTAAAGCATCAAATTCGCTCTGGTTGTTTAAAACAGGAATGTGTATTTTATTAAAATTGTATTTGTCATCTGTGGTGAGCGGTAAAAAGAAATACCAGCCGAATTTATCATACCATTGCTTTTGAAAATATGAAAAATCATTTTTAAATTTTAAATCGGAGACTTTAGCCGCAGCACTAATTCCGCAAAAATCTCTTAAGAATTTTACGTCGCTAATTGTGCCGGTAGGAACAATATTGTAAGTTTTCCAATGTTTTTGCTCTTCAAAAGGAAGATATGTGCCTAAGTCACCCAAATAGACTGTTACACGGTCTTTGTGATGATTGTCAAGTCTTAAGCACCATAATGAACCGCACGAAAGATAGCCGTCCGTTATGTCATAAATTTCGGGATGCGAAATATACTTGTGTAAAACCTCTTTATTGAAAAAGACTGGGGTCAGATAATTCGGTGCGTTCGGGTTGGCTCCAAACTGGTTTGACAATTTATCTGGATCCGAGGTAAAATACTTATTATCACCATACTCGTCTGTTTCGATTATAAACTCAAGATATTCGTTTTTTTCCTCAAATGGATAGTATCCGCATTCTTCGATTGGTCTGGGCAGTATTATTCTTTTACCCATTATCAGGCTGAACACATAGCCGCTGCCTGGTATACTGCTGCCATTAATTCTATAAATCAAATTTTTATTGATAAAACTGTCTGAAAAATTTTGAAGATTAAGGTTTTCTAATGTCCCGGGTATTTTTTGTTTTATATCGAAAAATAGCAATAACGCCATTTGTTTTACTGTTGCATATTTAACTAAGTATTTCAATTTAATAAAAACATCGGAATTGTTTTCGATTTTTGCGACTTCATCGCAGGTGCCGCTATCGTTTATAGCGTAAAATATATTTAATTTTGTGTCATGGTATAGATTGTTTAAAAATCTAAATTCCTCGGAAATTTCAACATAATTAGGTTTTATCCCATAAAAATCTCTGCAATTAACAATATTCTCGCAGTAAATTCCATCGCGTGAAATTCGTTCGTATTTCATCTGCCCATTACCACGTTCCGCAAGGTATGGGATTTGTGTACCTATGTGCGAATCCCAACGGGGATCACTACAAATCTGTTTTAAGTCTTTCGTGTTAGTTAAACACGCCCAAAAGCCGGCATCGGCACCGTTTAATTCTTTATGCCCTGCAACTTGAACCCAAGGTTCTTTACCATATGTACTGCGTATATATTCAATGTTTTTTACTTGATGAAAAAGTTCATTAATAGTATCCATTAGAGAGCCTCTTTCTATATTTTAATAATAATTATTGTATCATATTTTTACCATATTTTCAAACATTATTGCAATATAATAGAATCAAAAGTAATAAACTGAAAACTTATTTGAACACGTTTGTAAAACGTGGTATATTAAAAGCAATTAATTTAGAAAGGGTGAAAAATATTATGTCTGATAAACACAAAACAAATGTTTGCATATATTGCAGAGTCGGAAACCACAAACAGCTGACCTATGAAAAAACAAAGTCTGCAACAATTGCAAAGGATTGCAAGGTTAAAAGCTCGGAAAAAGCAAATGCATAGTAATGCGAAAAACCAATTTATCAAACGGCTGCGGCATAGTAAAAAATTCGCTATGAAATTTTGTCACCCTTAATGGACAGTGACGAAAAAATACTGTAAAATAGCCTTGTAAAGATGGTAAGCAGTTAAGAATGTAAGCAGTTAAGACGGTTTTTAGGAAAAGATGTATCTTTGGGGATACGTCTGCCCGAAAACCGTCTTTTTTCTTTTTCAGCGAAAAAATCTTTGCAGGATTAAAAATTTGAGAGGAGTGATTACTTTGAGGGTGTAATCGGAAACAGAAAATCTAAAGAAAGGAAGCAGGAGATGTGAATTGAGAGAGATGAAAGAGCTGGCACCTGTTGTATACACCGATGCGGAGCGGGGTATTCGTATAGAATGCTTTGCGGACACGCTGGTTTATCAGGAGGAAAGCAGCAAGGAAAGAAAAATTGCGGCGATACGCATAGGCGGCTACCCGGAAAGCGTCCGCGGTATGATAGACGCAATGCGGGCAAAAATCTGTATGGAGGCTGAAATTGACGGACACACAATCATTTTAAGCACGGTTCATTCAAAGTGTCGCACGCAGATTACGCACGATGGCGTATATGCTGAGGGTACATTAATGGCAGCGGACGATGAAATCGGAACAAACAGCGGGATTTCCGAGGAGGCACAAAAGAAATTGCCGCACAGGTCATATATTTTCTGTGAGGAGGACAATCCGGACGCGTTATTTTCGGAAATTGATAAAAAGACATCAATTCCGATGATACCGGAATTTCGTGATTACGTCATCTTTGAGCTTTTGGCAAGGAAAATCCTCATACCGCTTGAGGTTTTGTCGGCAAGTGCGAGGTTTGATGCTTATGTCCTAAATATGCGGGGTGATGAAAAGGATATAGAGAAGGTCATAAATGACGGCATAAAAAGCGGCAAAATCTCGATACCGAAAGCCGTTCCGGGCGGATTTGGAAAAATCTCATCGGTCACGCAGTATCTGAGAGAATACGGCGTCGCGATTGCAAACCGAATCAGAAATATTTTTAACCCGCTTTTCGACCCGGCAAAGGAGGATATTTGCGAGCGGATAAAGCTGATTAACCGAAATATAAAAAAGAATGTCGGCTATTCGCTCTATCCTGCACAGCTTGCCGTGGCAGAAAGTCTTAAAAGGCGGCTTGACAGGGCAAAAACAGGCATTGTCATTGCCGAGTGCGGTGCGGGAAAGACGAAGATCGGTGCAGTCGCACTGGCGGCACATCAAAAGGGCGAGAAGTGTCTGAACATAGTGCTGTCACCGTCGCACGTGACGAAAAAGTGGGTGCGTGAAATCGAGGAAACTCTGCCGAATACAAAGGCGGCGGTGGTGTACTCGATAAATGATGTAAACCGCGTATATAAGGATTTTCAAAACGGCAAAAAAAGCGTGTATATGGTAATGTCAAAAGAGCGTGCAAGGGACGGATATATGCGCCGCCCGGCGGTGATATATTCAAAACTCCGACAGGGTTTTTTATGCCCGCACTGCTTTAGTGTCATAGAGGAAGAGCTGACAGATGACGGCACAAAGTATATGGTGAATGCCGGTCAGTTTTTCTTTAAACGCGAAACCAGGCTGAACCATAAATGCCGGCACTGCGGCGAATCCTTGTGGACGGCGATAAATCCGGAGGATTACAACCCGCGGCATAATCTGTGGGTGAAAATCGGGAATTACGGATTTGTTTACCGACCGCACGCACAGATGCATCAGACGGAGACAAAGGACCTTCGCGTGCTCGATAAGCTGAACAATATTATTGCAAGCAGCGGATATATTCCGACCACCGGTGCATACAGGCGATATTCAATGAGTTCATACATTGCGGAGAATATCAAGATTGACGGCGTTATCGCGGACGAGCTGCACCTTTTTAAGGGCGACAGCGGACAGGGCAATGCAATGGCAACCCTTATCGGCTGTGCGAAAAAGGTTATAGGTATGACCGCGACGCTGATTAACGGGTATTCATCGGGTATGTTCTACCTGTTGTACCGCATTTCGTCGCAGTTGATGATAGCGGATAATAAACCGTATGATAAGCCGGAGTTTTTCAATAACGAATACGGCGTTACTGAGACGGTATATCAGCTTTCCGACGAGGGCGAATATAACGCGAACAGCCGTAATTCAAAGAAAAAAGCATTGCGTACAAAGCAGAAACCGGGCGTGTCGCCGTTGGTGTATTCGCGGTTTTTGATTGACAGTGCGGTGTTTTTGTCGCTGAACGATATGGGCAAAGAGCTGCCGGAATATGAGGAAATCCCGGTCGCACTCAATATGCGTGAGGATATTGCAAAGGAGTATGAGCGGATTGAGGGTGAGTATGTTAAGATAATGAGGTCGTGGGGGAAAAATCCTATGCGGCTTATGTCAAAATTTATGAGCCTGCTCACGACATACCCCGATCAGCCTTATGCAAATGCCCCCATAATGTATCCGGGCAGCAGAGAGCCTGTGGTTGTGCCTAAGGATTTGTCTGATATAAGCGAGATGCACGAAAAGGATGTTGCTGTGCTGGATATTGTACGCAGAAAAGTAGAAAACGGCGATAAGGTGCTGATTTACACAAGCTGGGTCGGAATTGATACGCAGGAAAAGCTGACGAATATATTGACGGAAAACGGATATAAGTCGGCGGTGCTGAAAAATACCGTAAGTCCGGATAAACGCGAGGAATGGGTGGCAAACAGGCTGTCCGAGGGAATAGATGTGCTGATTACAAACGGCAGCTTGGTCGAAACGGGCTTGGATCTGAATGCCTTTACAACCATAATCTATTACAACATCGGGTATAACCTCTACACCTTCCGTCAAAGCTCAAGACGTTCGTGGCGAATAAATCAGACCGCACCGCGTGTTGAGGTATATATCCTCTATTACCAGGGTGTACTCCAGGAACGGGCAATAAAATTAATGGCGGCAAAGCTTGCTGCGGCAACTCTTGTCGAAGGAAACTTCACGGAAGAGGGCCTGGCGTCGATGAGCAACTGCGAGGATATGACATCACAGCTTGCAAGGACGCTGACGAACGGTATTCGTGACGAGGTTGACGATTTGAGTGAGGCATTTAAAAAGATGGCTATTGTAAAAGATACGCCGGACGATGCTGCGAAGATTGAGACCAGAATTTTGTCAATCCACGAAAAGCTTATGCGTGCGAGAGAGCTTGCAAAACAGGCTCGCGGCGAGCAGCATAGGGACGTTGTATATGCCGAGCTGAAAAGCTATAAGGATTGTCAGGTGTCACTTTTTGATATGGCAAGTTAAATATTAAACAGAGTTGAAACGGGAATTAGAGAGAAATTCTCGTTTTTTTGTTTGTAAGGAGGAGAAAGATGAAATTTACGGTAAACAGAGAGGAAATGCTGGGCGCACTCAAATCGATTGTGCGAGTGGTTCCGTCGGAAAATTCGATAAAGTCAATGACCGGCTTTTTGCTCACTGCTGATGAAGATGACGGTATGCTGTATATGACGGCAACAAACGGCACCACGTCAGCGGTGCGAAGTATTAAGCCGATGCTTGAAACCGGCGGCGAGGTTGTAATCGGAGCACGGTTTTTGATTAATATGCTGTCACGGCTCGGCGGTGAAACGGCATTGTTTGAGGAAACATCTGACAGGGTTGTGGATTTAAAGTCGGCAAACTGTACTTATACAATTAAGACGCTGCCGACTGCGGAATATCCAAAGCCGAAAATGATGATGCCGGAGAAAAGCGTTAAAGTCAAGGGACTCAAACATCTGTATTTGAAAACCGTGGCGAATATCGCAAAAGGCGACGCAACGGATACTTTAAAGGGCATTCATATCAATATTACGGAAAATGAAGCAGCGGCGGAAAGCTGCAGTTCAAATACCGCGTCGCGTGCCTCAATTCCGATTAAAACCGGCGGGAGTTTGTCTTTCATATTGCCCAAACCGGGCTTTGCAATGCTTGCCGGTGCGGCGGGCGATGATGAGCTTTCGGTCGGAAAGAGCGGTAATTTTGCAGTCTTTAAAAAGGACGGCTTTATATTTCAGACCATATGCGTCCCGGGTGAATACATAAACATCGATAAAGTATTCAATACCGTAAAGCCGGCATATTATGCGAGCTTTGAGTATGAGGATATGAAAAAAATCAGCGAAGTCTGCGATGTGAGCAGTATTGGCAGCAAGTCATATGTGAAGATGGAGTTTAAAGAGGACGGTATTCGCGTATCGACCCGGAACGATGTCGGTTCCACCGAATGCTTTGTTGACGGTATACGCTTAAAAGGCGACGGTGAGTTTACCTTTTGCTATTCGGCAGATAAGCTCCGGAACATATTCCGAAGCCTTGAAGGCACAATGGTAATATCATTGTCCGAAAGAGGATATTTGCTGTTGTTTACGCAGTTTGACAAGTATATGACCACATCGCTGACAGATGCGTCGGTTAAAGCTATCGATGAGAAAACAGCAAGAGCAAAGAAGGGTAAAAAACAAAAGAAAGCAGCGTAAGAAAGGGAGAAAATTATGAGTGAAATTATAGAAATTACCGATGTCTCGGACGGAGGGGCTGTTGCGGACGCGATAAGTTTGTTTGTCAATTCGTATACGTGCCCGATAAAGGTATTTTGTATTGAGATGAAAAACAAGGACGAGAATTTGAAAAAGCGGTTTACATCGCTTTGTATTGCGTGGTTTTTGAGCCTTGCGACGGTCAGGGACTTTGACCGCAGAAATGAGGCGTCCGTTATGTTTGCAAGAAAGCTTTCGTGCATATTCACAGAGCCGATGCCGAGAGAGAAAAGGATGGTATCGGACGAGGTGCAGAGCTTTGAGTTTGATTTTCAGAGCGGCGAGAGTGCGGCAAATTTGCTGGAGCAGTTCTTCAAGCATTCGGACAACAGCGGTGCGTTTGTTGAGAAAATGCTCGGTGAGCATAAAACGCTGCAGCAAAGCTTTTCAAGACTTTGCGGCGAATGGTTCAAAACCGCCGCCGGACTTCAGGGCAACAGCAGCTATATAAAGGACGCAATACAGGCGGAGAGGGTATACAGCGGTATGCCCTTGGTTTAAAGAAAACCGATGCAGCGGTATAAAAAACTTGGGTGCAGGTAGCCGGCAGATTTCTGCCGTTACCTGATAACCCCGATAAAAGAAAGGAAAAAATTATGTATTACAGAACATTAGCAGCGATTGATATACCGGAGATTGAACCGGATACCGGAACAAATTGCGACAAAGATAACACCGGACAATTGAACCAAACACGCAGGGATATAAACAATACGTTTGCGAAAGAGGTGTATCGGAGAGTTATTGAACTTTTTGACCCGTACAGTGATACTACAAACAATCCTAAGTATCAGGAGTTTGATGACATCACAACTGAACTAAAAAATGCATACGAAAATCAGACTGTAGACTGTATAAAGCTCCCGGATGGCGGGATTGTCAGTGTTGATAATATTGTTGTTTATGATAAGTTTATCGTTCGCGATGGATTGGTATATCAAAAACGCTTTGGACAACTTAAAAATGCAAAACGCTCAAAGGCGGCAAAGAAGATGACGGCACTTTCCGGTTATCCGTATAAAAAGCTATATAAAAGCTTTGAGGATTTTGCGGCGTTGGAAAAGGATATGGATTATGACGATGAGCATGGGGGTTATGGTTATGTATATAATCCCAATGCCCGTTATGATTGGTATAGCATAGACAGTCATTGGCCCGAAATGTTCCTTGTTAAAGAGGAATGTGATGAGTTTATTGTCGGCAATTGTAGGTGTAATGATGCTGAACTCATTGCCCCTGAGGGATATCGTTGGGTTACCGCAGCACGAAAAAAGGATATTCAGTGGAAGGAAATGCGCCGGTACATATTTAACGAAGCTATATCCAATTACAAAAAGTACAGGAAAATATTTGAAATGGGTGTAGTTCCGGAAGAATACGGTTATTTCGACATCGGAGTAAACGGACTATTTGCAGATTGGGATATGTTATACAAAAAAGGTGAAACGCTATCCCAGTATTTGGACAGAAGGGGTACAAAAAGCAGATGTAAGCATATTTTTACACAATTTGTCAGTGCCTATTTACAAGACGGTGTTTATTATGAGGCTGATGACTTTGCCGAAGACAACAAGACTGCCGAAAATGGGGATGAGCTGTGGTCTGATAGGATTGATGAACTCTATAATTCTTTAGATGACAACACTGTCTTAGTCTGTGTGGACTGTCACGTTTAAGGGACATCATAAAATTTAACAAACGAAAGGAAGTACAGAGATGAATAATGAAAAAATGTCGGCGGTAATTGCCGAAGTAAGCACGGTTGCGGCGGAACGCAGCGAGCTTATCGAATGTATCGCACTGGCACTGCTGGCGAAAAAGAACCTCTTTATCCTCGGCGGTACGGGACAGGCAAAAAGCTTTTGCATTAACGAGTTCAGAAAAAGAATTACCGGTGCAAAGCAGTTTGAGTACCTTATCTCAAAGCAGACCGATGAAGAAAAGCTGTTCGGGCGGCTGGATTTGTCCAGCCTTATTCCCGGCAGTATGCCGAAGGACGAGCTTTTAAAGGACGCGTCCTACACGGTGCTTTTGCGGCAGCTTGAAGAAAAGTACGCAGACTATGAAATTGACGCAAATCCCGAAACCTTGAAGGCAGCACATATTCTGGAAAAGCAGCTCGAAGCTGTACGTGAAATACTGTGCAGCTTAAAGCCGAATACGCCGAAAATGATAACCGCCGGGAAAATTCCGGACAGTCATATATGCTTTGTTGATGAAATTTTCAAGGCAAATGACGGAATACTAAACTCCCTGCTCACATCATTAAACGAGCACGTTTATACAAATGAGGGGCAGGCAGTACCTATCCCGGTAATATCATTTTTTGCGGCGTCGAATGAAATTCCGAATTTTGCCGACAGCAGCCAGGCGATTTTAAAACCGCTGTATGACAGGTTTGATTTAAAGGTCTTGACCGAATATATCGGCGAACGCGAAAATCGGCTGAAAATCCTGCGGGCAAAGCAGAACGGCGGCACAAACACCGTAAAGGCAACGGTAAGCCTTGCAGAGCTTGAGACGATGCAAAAGGAAGTGCAGGCTATCAAGGTGCCGGACGAGGTTAATGACCTGGCGGACAGGGTTTTATGCACGCTCAGACAAAAGGGTATTCACGTATCCGACCGTAAATTTCTGAGCTTTTCGCAGATTGTACGTGCCAAAGCATATCTTGAAGGACGCGGCGAGGTCACACCGTCTGATTTGCTTGTGTTAAAAAACTATTTCTGGAATAAGCCCGAGGAAATACCCGAGGTTGAACGGATATTAAGAGAAATCTGCGAAAATCCGGTAGGAAGTGAGATAGACCGCCTGCTGGCAATGGCAGGCGAGGCTTTTTCCGAGCTGGAGGACGCAATGAAAGAGGATGCCGAGAACCTAAAACCGTACATAAAATTTTCGTCCGAGCTGGTGCGGATATACAAGTCGATGACTGCTCTGGAAACGGGCGGTATGTCCCAATGTGCAGCACAGGCAATAGGCGACGGGAAGAAAAAAACGGACGAGCTTAACAGGAAAGCGGCAGGTATGGCAAATGCAACATACATTTCGCTGGAAGAAAAAATACGTCTTGGTATGTAAAAAAGGAGAGGTAAAATTATGTTGAACAAATGTATCTTTATTGGCAGACTTACAAAGGACCCAGAGATTAGAATGGCAGGCGATGCAAAGGTGGCAAACTTCAGAATTGCCGTGCAGAGGCGCTATAAGAAAAAGGATGAGGACAGACCGGCTGCGGACTTTATTCCCGTAATAACGTGGCGCAGCTCTGCGGAATTTGCAGAGAAATACTTTGCAAAAGGTAAGCTGGTTTTTGTTGTGGGCGACCTTGAAACCTATTCTTATGAAAAGGACGGCGAACGCATAAATTCTTTCTGCATAAATGCGAGCGAGGTAGGCTTTGCGGAGAGCAAAAAGAGCGAAAACGCGGATAATCAAAGGGACGTGAGTACGGAAAGTGACTTTTCCGGCTTTGGCGAGTTTGAACCGGGAGACGATGATTTGCCGTTTTAACCGAGTATAAGGGGAGGGGCAACCCTCCCCGGAAAGGGTACGTATGAAAACATTTAAAACAGTTGACGATATTCTTTCAAGCGATATTTTCAGCGAGAGAGAATATACAAACAGGGTGTTAAAATCAACGCAGATTGAACAGGTTATATATGACGATTTGCGGACGGACAGCGGCTTGCCGGAAATTGAACGGCAGAACAGAAATCGGCTCAAAAGCTTTTCCGAGCTTGCAAATGACGTGTTCCAGTCGATATACGGTATCTATCCGAAATTCAATGATGACCGCGATATGTCGGCACAGGCACGGCTTGTAAATAAACGGATATTAAACGGGCTGATGGCGGATGACAAGTATATATCAGTCAAGAAAATCTGCGAGGGCAAAGAGCTTGCGGCAATTGCTGCAACAGAGGAATTTATACAGTCTGTTGCGGACGATTTGGACAGCTTTTTGCCGGACGATAAGAATGATGTGCTGGAGACTTTAAAGAAAGACAGAGAACAGCTGACGCAAAAACTGCTTGATATTGTCGGAGGTATAAATAAGCTTTCGGGCGATAGCCGCAAGAAAGCCGAAAAGCGTGCATCAGAGCTTGCGAACCGTATAAATTCAAAACGTGAGCAGGCGGAAATGTATGAAAATATACTGAAGAACAATATGCAAAAGAGAGACGCGGCTGTTCGGGCGGCAGTAAGAGTCGCGGCGGACGCGGCAAAAGAAAAAGCCGAAGATGTTGTGTATCAGCTCATAGCCTGGGGTGACGGCGATTCCCAATTGCGGAGGAACGAGGTAAACAACGAGGTATTAAAGCAGTGTGCAGGATCACAAAAGCTCAGATATATCGCAAAGTTTCTCGGACGGTATAAGGAATTGCTTAATTCAAAACGCATATCCGGCTATGCCTACGGTCGCGGTGAAAAGTATGACATCGGACTGGGGAATAACCTGTCGAGAACATTGACGAGCGATTTGTCTATGCTGGCAAGCCCGGCACTTGTGCCGCTGTTTGCACGTAAGTACCGGAATAAGAGCCTGAAGGAATATCGCAGACGTGAGCCGGAATATAAAGGCAGGGGCGACGTGATTGTGTGTCTTGACGAGTCAAGCTCAACCTTTGGTGAAAACAGTGCGTACGGTATGGCGCTTGCTATGGTATTGTATGAGCTGTGCAGGGTAAACCATACGAATTTCGCACTGGTGCATTTTGCAAAGAATACGAAAACCGACTTTTTCCAAAAGGACGAACCGGTACCTGGCGAACGTCTGATGTCCTGTGCCGAAACCTTTCTTTCGGGCGGGACAAGCTTTGATAATGCTGTAAAAGCTGCACTTGATGCGGCGGCGAAGATGGATAAGCCGGATATTGTGTTCATAACGGACGGCGAATGCAGCTTGTCGGATAATATGCAGACAGAGCTTGAAAAATTCAAAGCCGGCACCGGGGCAAAGCTTACGGGCATATTGCTTGATAAAGGCAGCTGCTTTGAGTTTTCGCTCGCACGGTTTTCCGATAAGGTTTATCGCACAAGCGAGCTGTTAAAGGAAACAATTGCGGAAAAATTAATAGAGGAGGGAGTTTGATGAAATATATTGCATCAATTATCGAGACATTGCAGTGCGATGTTCCGGTTGAGGCTGACAGTGAGGAAGAAGCCCGGGATATCATTGAAGATGGGTGGTATAATGGAAAATATGTTTTAGACAGCGGCGATTTTGTAGATGTCGATATGTATATTCAGAAAGTGGAGGAGTAATTATGTTTTATAAAGTGTTATTTTTACTGGCGTGTATGGAATTAATAAAACGTGTACGCAGCTTTATCAAGGAAAACGTTGTTGTAAATGACGGCAAGACAGAGCTTGAAACGGGTGCCGTTATATCGGTCGGATTATCCGTGCTGTTTTATATGATGGTACTGTGCATATGTTTTGCACCGTCAATGCTTTTTGGAGGAAGAATATGAAACCTGTGAAAAAAATTATAGGACATTTTGCTTATGAGCCGGCGATAGGTAAAAGGCTGGTTATCTATGTAGATAAGGACGTGCTTTGGACCTCGGCGGTGGCAGATGTCAGAAACAGAACGGATACCGGAATTGAAGTTGAAACGAGAAATACCGTGTACGTGGTTACATTTGACGGTGAACCGATACGGTACGCGGGGTAAGAGGAGGAATATATGAAACAAATAGGAAATCTTGCAGCGGCAGCGGCATCACATAAGAACTGTCATCTGGAAATATCGGACGGCAGGGCGCGGGTGAGGGTAGCCTCTGACGAAGTGAATGTTACATTGTCATGCGATGTGTGGGACGATGACGCGATACGAAATATTGTCTCATACATAAACTTCGGCACAGCTGCATAAAAAAAAGAAAAAGAAGTCATATATCACCGGTGGGTGGTGTATGACTTCTTTTTGTATACTCTTATTAAAATTCATTGCATAGGAGAAAATCCGCGATGTGCATGGTCTTTATACCCTCATAATTTCCGCCGGCGAAACTGTCGGTAGTCAAAAGATATTTTGGATAGTTGTCACGTATTTCAAGCAATCTGCTGTATTCCTGCTGTTCGGTATCCTGCGATGATATTTCCTTAGTGACCTGAACATAAATTTTTTCCGATTGTCTTTGGGCGATAAAATCGATTTCGCCATCGTGTGTTTTACCGATGTTTACCGAATATCCGCGTCTGCACAGTTCAAGATAAACTACATTTTCGAGCATAGCAGCGACAGAGGTTTGCGTGTACCCCAGTACACTGTAACGCAGGGATGTGTCTGCAATATAGAACTTTTCCTGCGTTTTTAAGAGTTCTTTTCCCTGAATATCGTATCGCGAGCAACGGTGAAGTATATATGCACTCTCCAGCTTTTCAAGGTAACTGTAAACCGTTTCGTTATCAATTGTCCTTTTCTCGGATTTTAAATAGTTGGATACTGATTTTGCTGAAAATGTCTTGCCGACATTATCAAAAGCAAATTTTACAATACGTTCCAGCTGATCCACTTTGCGTACCTGATTGCGTTTGACGATATCCGAAAAAACCGTAGAGTTATATATATCCCGTACGATGGTGTATATCTCGTCCTCGGAATAACGCTGCAAGTGCGTTGCGGGGAATCCGCCGAGTCTGATGTATTCAGCCAGTTCATCACGCGGCTCCCTTAACTCCGAGTATGTTTTTTTAAAGGTCAGATATTCGGAAAAGGACAGCGTGTAAATGCGAAAAGCAATATATCGTCCGGTAAGATAGGTCTCTATTTCCGATGACATCATACGCGAATTTGATCCGGTCACGTAAATATCGACATCATAATCCGCCGCAAGTGAGTTTATAACCTTTTCCCAGTTCTTTATTTCCTGTACTTCGTCAAGGAAAAGGTATGTTTTTTTACCGTCGCACAGATGTCCCTTTATATCGGAAAACATTTCTTTTGCCGACATACCTTCATACTCCATAGAATCAAAACGGTAACTGACAATCTGTTCATCTGCCGCCCCTCTTTTTTGAAGTTCACGCATAATCATTTTCAGAATGGTTGATTTTCCGCAGCGCCGTATCCCGGTCAATATTTTAACAAACGGTGCATCTGCATAACGCATAATCTTATCAACATACATAGGTCTGTTTATCATTTCAAACACCTCCGCTTATGTATATTATATCGCAATACTTATATTATGTCAATAGTTTTGCGATTATATCCGCAAAAGTAACAAAAATTAAATTTGTTTGCGGTGGTGTATGGCTGCTTTTTGTTTGAAATACCTTGAAAAAAGTAATAATTTGTAGTATAATACCTTTTGTCGGTTTAAGCCGACTCAGCACATAGATTGCTGTATAAATAGTCTTCTTGGGGCAGAACAATTTGGTGTTTTGCCTTTTTCTATGAATATTATACCGCACGTAGGTATTTTGCCGACGGCTGTGCGGAATTTTTTAAGAATACGGAGGAAATGGATATGCACGGAATAGTTATAGCGGTAAATTCGGGCGTAGGACTGCGGCTTGTCGGCGGATTGGGACAGTACGTAA